>CAYFJO010000075.1:0-33015 GCA_964343305.1 uncultured Pirellulaceae bacterium
GTTCCAAGCTGGCAAACATTCAGAATGGTCGCAGAAAATTTTGAATGAACTCTCGTCGGCCCGCGTTTGTTTGCTGAACGCGGAGAAAAAGTCGCAATACGACGCGCAACTCAATGCCTATCTGCAACAAGTGGCTCAAGTTTCGCAACAACAGCAGCAATTTGGGACGCCAATGCTGCCCGTAGACCAGGTCGCCGCGGCACAATCTGACTATCAATACCCTTATGGACAGCCGTCGCTACCCGAGGAGCCGTTATTTCAGACTGAGGTCGAGTCGGCCTCGACGACAACTCGCCGGCGCGCGAAGAAGTCGAACGCGACGATGATCATCGTTGGCGTCGTTTTGCTGTTGTTCGTCGGCGTCGCCGCATTCCTGGTCACGCGACCGAAAGACGACCCGGTTGCCAACGATGGCATCAACGACACGAAGCCCGTGGACCATGTTGACGATTCGATCGGCGACGATTCCGATCCGAGTATTTCCTCGAATGACTCGGACACAAACTCGGACAACGATCCGATCGTCATTGACACGAAACCCGATCCGCCAAACGTCCCGCCGTCGTACGCGATTCAGCTTGATGGCCGCGATTATATTTTGTTGAAGGACAGCGAATCGTTGTTGGACATGGACAAACCGTTCACTGTCGAAGTTTGGGCGCGATGGCGTCTCACCGACAAAGAGTTGGCGTTGTTCGGTGCGTGGGGACAACAGGCCGACCAGGATCGCGCGGGCTGGGGAATTGCCTTCAGCCCACCCGCGGTGACTGGCCAAGGCAATCGGCTCTTTTTGCGCTGCCGAAACACGAAGGGACAGTTTTTCTATTACTTCAAACCGATGGGGCAGACGAAGCTCGACCAGTGGCATCATTTCGCGATTTGCAATGACACGGCGTATCTCAACTTTTTCATTGATGGCGAATCACAGTTTCGTTTTCCGACAGAAGACATCGCCCCAGCGGATGGTCAACCGGCCAAGGTTTCGATTGGAAGTGATCCGCAACAAATGGGCAACGGGATGGCGGCCGGTGACCTGCGCGGGTTTCGCATTTCGTCTGGCATCCGCTATCAAGATTCCTTCAAGCCGCGGCAAACTCTTGCCGCCGACTACACGACGGAAGTGACACTCGATTTCTCGACGCACGAACGCGGAATCATCCGTGACCTTTCCAAGGCTTCGCGCCATGGAAGCATTGTTGGCGCGACGTGGCTTGATCAGGCAGGGATGTCCGTAGAATTGGCTGGTTCCGTCGAGGATATTCCCGTTGGCAAAAAGTGGGCGAGTTCGACAGCCAGCCAAGGGTCATTTGAGAAGATCGAGGATGGCTGGACACAAACCGTGGGCGAGAAGAGCACCGAGTTTTTTGAAGTGGATCGAACCGCGGACTACGTCGAGATCGCCGCGGTTGTCGGCAACCAGCGGATTCGATTGGCGGAGAGTCATGCGATGACGTGGGATTCACTTCAATTGCAATGGATTTCCCACCTGAACGGTTCCTGGAGCGATGCCGGTGGCACACCGACGGTCATTGCAGAAGTTGATTCGTCGGACGAAGTCGATCTTCTGAAAAGGATAGATCTTTCCAAGCATACGTTTCGCGGAAAAACGACGCTACTAAACGAAGTTTTGGATGTCGACGCCGACGGTCAATGGTCGCAAGTGATTGTCCCAGTCAATCCACCGGCTGAGTATGAACTCGAAGCAAAGGTAACGCAGTCCGGCGGAACTAGAAACCTGTTTCTGGGCTTAGTCGTGGGTGGCCGCCAGTGTGTCTTGAACGTCGATGCTTCGCCCGGCACCGGTGGAATCACAGGACTTTCGCTGGTCAAGGGACTGCGTCCGACCGAGACCGGCTACATCGGCCAATACAATGGAAAGCTCTTCACGCCAGGAAAAGAGTCGACGATTCGTTGTTCCGTGCGGCCAAACGAAGTGGCGGTGAAATTCGATGGCAAAGGGGTTTTCAAGTGGTCTGGGAATCCGTCAGAGCTAAGTTTGCCAGACTATTTGCAGACGCCTGATCCGAACACCATGTTCATCGGCGGCTATGAAACGAACTACCGATTTACCAAACTGGTGCTTCGCCCTAGTAAATCGGGTACCACGTCGGCCTTTAATCCGACCACGGTCGCTTCGTTGGACAAGTTGCCCGTGCCCAGCGTGTTCGATCAAGCCGAAGGCAAACGCAAGGTCGAGAGCATTTTGGCAGATGATTTTGCCAAAGCAAATGATGCGGACGCCAAAGTGGAGTTGGCGGCCAAGTTGATCGAATACGCTCAAGATTCGAGCGAAGAGGTGGGTACGCAATATGTTCTGTTGAGCGAGGCCCAGCGGCTGGCCTTGGAAGCGGCCAATCTGACGGTGGCGCTGGACGCGATCGACGAGATGGATCGCCGGTTTCAAGGCATCGATGTTTGGAAGCGAAAAAACGACGCGCTCACGACGGTCAAAGCAAGCGTCAAGTCATACGGTGATCGCACGAAATTTGCCGAGGCGGCGGTGATCATGTCAGACGGCGCATTTTCCAACGGACGCATCGACGTCGCCATCGAAGTCTTGAAACTTGCCACCAGCGCGGCGACACCTCCGGCCGGGAATCCAGCCTTGCGAAAAGCGATTGTCGATCGCAAGAAAACGATCACCGAGATTATGCCCGATTGGAATGTTGCCAAGGCCGCGTTGGACAAGTTGAAGTCCGACGCCGCGGATGCGGATGCCAACACCGCGTGGGGACGATTCGTTTGTTTTGTTCAGCGCGATTGGGATGAAGGGCTGGCCTATCTTTCCAAGGGAAGCAACGCGGAATTGAAGGCGGCTGCCCAGGTGGATCTGGACCGGCCAACTCGGCCAGACGATCAGATCGCGCTGGCCGACCAGTGGTGGAAGATCGCGGATTCGCTGACCAAAGGCAAACGGGACGCGGCGAAGTTGCGAGCCCGAGTTTGGTACGAACGCGCCGCGCCCTTCGCCACCGCACTGTTGTTGAAAAAGAAGATCGAACAGCGACTGGAGGAAACCAAGGCGCTGGCAGAGTCCAGCGGCACGACGGCGCAGCCCAAGTTGGATGTGGGTGTCTTGCCAAACAACCTTCCGCCCGAATACGCCGGCATGATTGGACGCATGGCGATCAAGGACGTCGATACGGGCGCGCTATTCCGCTATTCTCCCAGTTCGACGATTCGTACCACACAAATCGACGATCTGTTGCGACAAGCGAATCAGCAGCGCCCCAAAATCGCATTTGCCCTTTACGGCATGCTGCACGTGCCGGTCAAGACAAAAGTCACCATTCGTCACACAGGCGGCGAATACTACGAAACGAACGACGTTCTGTTAGGAGGTTTCGGCGTGGTGAGTAGTGTGGGTGGAAGCCAGCGAGACGCCAGCGGCAATTACAAGCGAAGCGACGTCCAAACGATTGAACTGAAGAAGGGCGACTATGCGGTGCAATGGAATCTGCGTGGCAAATACGGCCGCATCGGATCTTCGTGCGATCTGCAATTCACCAACGAAGCGAACCAGCCGCTGAAGGTTTATCACAGCAAGAAGATGTTCACCAATATCCGCGGCCGGGGGAAAGACGTGTTAGAGATTCGGCTGGGCAGTTGAGGAAGTCCGTGTCGGCCAGGCTGCGTTCGATAGCGGTGGACTTGTGCTTGACGCTGAATTTGGTTCGCGAGGCGTCCCGTTCGGCATCAGCCTTCGGCACTACCTGGACAGCGTTTACTCGCCTTGCCAGGTCCGGACGCTTCTTTTTCCCGCTTCAAGTTCCGTCAGGCGTCGATGGAGATAACTGTGCGAGATCTGTCGCGCTTTGGCTCGGTCGGCTTCGTCGTAGTCCCAGAACTGTTGTACGATCGCCTCGCACTTCGGATAGTGCGAACCGTCGTCGCCGACACGATTGCGTGTGGCTGCGAGGCGAGCCTTGAGTTCGGCGGCAAGTTTGGCGTGAGCCGGATCGTGGTAGAGATTGCGCGTCTCGTGCGGATCGTTCACCAAATCGTACAATTCCCAGCCCGGCGGCGTTTGGTATCCGCCGTCGTAGTTGCAGCCGTAGTAGTAGATAAGTTTGTGCGTTTTCGTGCGCATGCCGAGGTGGCCCGGATTGTCGTGGTGCGCCAAGTGCATCCAGTAACGATAATAGGCCTCCTGCTTCCAGTCGCTCGCCTCCTTGCCCGTTTCCAGCAGCGACTTGAACGACCGGCCTTGGACCGATGCGGGAATCTCGGCTCCTGCAAAGTCGAGCATCGTCGGACCATAGTCGACGTTCTCGATTATCGTGTCCAGTCGCTGGCCGGCTTTCACCGTCTTCGGATAACGAACCAGGAACGGCATCCGCTGGGACTCTTCGTACATCCAGCGTTTGTCCTGGTAATCATGCTCGCCCAGCATGAAGCCTTGATCTCCGGTGTAGATGATGACCGTGTTGTCGAGTTGGCCCGTGTCTTCAAGATGCTTGAACAGTCGGCCCAAGTTGTCGTCGATCCCCTTTACACATCGCAGAAACTTCTTGAGGTAGGCGTTGTAAGCGAGTCGAGTGTTTTCTTCGTCACTGTGATTGGCCGGGTCGTAGTTCGCGGGAAACTCAGCCGGGAACCTCTTCGGCAGGTCGCGCAGATACGAACGCCGTGGATTGCGAGACCCGATCGACGTGCCGATGTGCGGAATCAGTTCGTCGTCGGCACCGCGTGTCGCAATCGAACCGAACCGTTCGTCACGTTTCCAGAGTGTGTCCGGCTCAGGGATGTCGACATCGGCCAGGTAAGACTCGTATCGCATCGCATTGTCGAAATAATCATGCGGAGCCTTGTAGTGGTGCATCAGGAAGAACGGCCTCTTCTGATCCCAACCGTCCTTGAGCCAGTCGAGCGTCAGATCGGTAATGGCGTCGGTCGAATGTTTGCCATCAAACTTGATGATGTTCTTTCCCCACGGCTTGTCGCCACGAACGCGGAACTCTGGATTGTGATACTTGCCTTGGCCGGGAAGCACGCAGTAATAGTCGAAGTCAGCCGGCTCGACCTTGAGATGCCACTTGCCGATCATCGCCGTGTGATATCCGGCTTGGCCCATTTCAATGGCCAACATTTGTTTGCCTGGCAGGACTCTTCCGCCAAGATCAAACGAGCCATTGATGTGGTTGTATTGCCCAGTCAACACGCAAGCCCGCGACGGCGAACAAATCGAGTTGGTGCAGAAGGCATTGGTGAAGAGTGCCCCTTCTTTCGCGATCCGATCGATGTTCGGAGTCAGCGCAACCTGAGCCAGACGACTTCCATATGCCGAAATTGCATGCGCGGCGTGATCGTCCGACATGATGTACAGAACGTTCGGCTGGTCGGCCGCGTGGACTCCGTTGATGTTTATCAATGCAAACACAAAACACGACAACGCAAATCGAATCATTAGAATCTCCTTCAAAGTTGCAGTCGACTTGGACATACCGCCTTGTTCATTCTTGTAGCTGCGTTCGCCAGAACGTGGCTCATGCTCATCCGCGTTCTGGCGAACGCAGCTACATTGCGCTCCAAAGGCCGCGCCGTTAAATGATCTATTCGGATGCTGCGTTGAGGCTTTCTAAGAACGCCAACAACTCAAGGATTTCGTCCTTGGTGTAGCGATCGAGCAGTGCCTTGGGCATCATCGACTTTGATGTCTTGACCATCTCGTCGATGTCCGATCGTTTGATCACGGTTGGTTCTTTTGATTCCGGATTCGCCAGTATCGAGATCGACGTCTTATCTTCGGCCTGAACGATTCCCGTGACGACCTTGCCGGAAACTGTGATCACGATATGAACGGCGTACTTGGCGTCGATTCGATGCGAGGGATCGAGCACTTCCCGCAGCACGGCTGAGTGGTCGCCTTTCCAGCGAGTGAAAACCTGATCGAGAGCAGGTCCGACGGAGCCACCTTTGTCGCTCGTCTTGTGGCAGAGGGCACAAGTTGCTTCGGTAAACAGTCGGTGCCCGATTTCGGGCGACCGTCCCGGCAGACCGTTTGCCAGGTCGCTGCTGAAATCTTCGATCGCCCATGATTTGACGAACGAACGATTGCTGCCAATTGGATCTTTCGGCTTGGTTGGATTCTGCGTCCACTCGTCGAGGTCCGGTACAACAACCATCACGCCGTACATCCGCATCCAGTGGCGTGGAAATGTGCAAACGTAGGGATACTCGCCTGGCTGCTTCGGTGCGGTAAAGGTCAACCGGTATTGTTGTCCCGCCTGAACCATGTCGGTCGCGAATAGCACTTTGTCGGACTTGGGCACGTACGGCTTGCGTTGAAATCCTGGCTTGGGACCAAGCACCGCACCAAGCTCGGCAACTTCCTTCAATGCACCATTGACGGTGATTACGAGGTTGTGCGGCATCAGGTCTTCGTTTTGCAGCACGATTTGCACGGGGCGACCCGCCTCGACTGCGAAGTAGGGTGTATCATATCGCATCTCTTCTTCAACCGTGTGGATGCGGACAACCCGAACCGTGACTTCACGAAGCCGATCGCGATACGAGCGGGCATCACCCACCGGAATTCGGGCCAGCAATTGGTCAGCAAGTTGCATTTCGTCGATAAACTCATCCGTCGTTCGTTTCGCCGCCGGAGTTGTTTCTGCATGTTTCACCAGTACATCGACAAGCTGTCGACTCACTTTGGTGTCGCGTGCGTCTTGTGGGATCTTTAACAGCGAACGGACAGCAGCGGTGCGAAATTGTCGCTTGGAAACGAACGGAGCGAGCAGTTGGAAGTTATCCTCGTAAGCCGTTGGCACGGACGCGAGGGTACTGACCGCCGCTCGTCGAACGTTTGCCGAATGATCGCCATCCAGTAGACTGACAACGTTTTCGCGCAGACGAGCCCGCACGGCGGGCTGTGGAATCAACGAAACGGACCGGAGCCAATCCAACGTCGCCTCGGGTTTCTGATTCGCGCGAGTCCACGCCGCTTCACCTTGGCCCGCCACAACGAGACTCGCGTATCCAACGGAACGAAGCGCAGCGTTCTTGGACTCCGTCGCTTTCGTCAGGTCCTTGACTCGGCTGTCCAACACCTCGGCTGGTTGCCGGAGCAACATGGCAGAGAGCTGCCGCGCGGTTCGTTTTTCCTGACTGCTCGAACCGTCGATCGTTGCGAGCGCTTTGAGCAACACGTCCACCGCATCGCTCTTGTTCAGTTCAACAAGGGAAGACACGGCATCCTGACGATGTTTCGGCGACATACCGGCTCGTGTCAGGATGGCATTGAAAACGAGAGCGAACTTCTTGTCATTCGTTTGACGATCAACCATCAACAACCGCTGGTTGTCGAGCCGAGCAAGTTGGAACTCGACGACGCGTTGGCTCTTGTTGAGGAACACGGTCGGCTTTGGTCCTTCCTCCATCGGCGCATCGTCGTCATGATCGTGAGCCGCGTGGTCATGCTGATGCGCGCGGGCAACCTGGTCGGTCGGCGTCGCTTCCAGCACTCGCAATGTCTCGGTGAGCGTGTATTCGAGATAGTGATCCGTGTCGCTATTGAGCGCATCGAGTGCAACTTCCAAAGCGTGCAGCCGATGCGGTGTCTTCGCAAAGAAACTCAGCGCACGAACGGCTTCAAGCCGGACTCGCGGATGCGAATCGATCACGCCATGGTGCAGCAGTTCCAAAACGTCCGGCACGCGATCAAGCCAAAATGACAGCACACGCGTCGCCGCCGCTCGTGCCCGATGATCCGTAGCCTCAAGCAGTTGCTCTAGAATGTCAGCCCGAACGACGTTATGTGTTTGAAACATCCACAACGCTTCGAGCATATTGTGTTCGTACAACTCGTCGGATTTGTCCAGCGAGGCAATCCATGGATCGAGTTCTTTGACAACCTCTGAAGTCGGCCGATCTGCCAGTTCGCGACGAGCACGATAGCGAGTTCGATCTTCGGGCAACTTCAACAGATCCAGCAGTGAGGCGATCGGCTGGCCGTCTATTTTTGGCGGCGAAACGAGCGGGCGGCCTTTGTAAGTGACACGCCAAATTCGACCGTGACTATGGTCGCGACTTGGATCGCGCAGGTTATGCTGCAAATGTCCGATCAACGCGTTGTGCCAGTCGACAATGTACAGCGAGCCATCGGGAGCGAATTGAATGTCCACGGGACGAAAATTACCGTCTTCGCAGGAAACAATCGCGGGCGTTTCCTCGCCGACGAAACCCGATCCCTGTTCGACGACGTTGTGACTCAACACCGTGCGTTCGCCGATGCAGTTGGTCACAAGAAAGTTGCCCTGCACTTCTGGTGGAAAGTGCCGGCTGGAGACCATCGCACAACCAGCGAGCGGGCGAATTCGTTTGGGATAAAACGTCGGGAACTTGTAAGTCGGATCGTTGCCCGTCGATTGCGCGACGCGCCGTCCTTGTGCACCGCCTGGATGTTTCAGCGGATGCTCGACGAAGCCAGAAATCGGGGCCGCCCAGTAACTGTTGCCAGGCGAAGCGTCGCCGATGAAATTCTGTCCCCAACGATCGAAGACATGCCCCCACGGATTGGCAAACGCCAACGAGACGTGCACACCAAACTTCTCCGTCCGCGGGTCGTAGCGCCAAACGCCCGCTTCGTGCAATCGAGTCAAACCGTAGGGACTCTCGACCTGTGAAAACTTGAACGTGCCTTCCTCGAAATACAGATTCCCGCCTGGCCCCCACTCGAACGCCGAGATGCCGTGGTGTGAATCGGCCGAACAAAAACCGACAAGTTGGCGCACTCGCGTGTCCGCCTTGTCGTCGCCGTCGAGATCCTGCACGAAAAGAATGTCCGGCTGTTGAGCGATGTAGACGCCGCCGCGACCGATCTCAAAGCCCGTCGGTTGATGAAGTCCGCCCGCGAAGACTTTGCACTCGTCCGCTCGACTGTCGTTGTCGTGGTCCTCGAAAATCAACAGCTTGTCGTCCATCGGAGTCTTCGGCTTCCAATGCGGATAGGAAGCCATCGTCGCCACCCACAGCCGCCCCTTGTTGTCGAAGTTCAATGCGACAGGATTTGCCAGTTCGGGAAACTGCTCTTCGGACGCGACCAGATTGATCTCGTAGCCTGGCGCGAGCTTGAACAGTTTCTGCTGCTTCTCAGCGGTAAGGTAGTCAAGCGAGCCAAGTTTACCCTTTTTCCGATTTGGATCGTTGTCACCACCAACATTCGTCTTTGTATTGATAAACGGCAGCGTGTTGCTGTCATCGACTTGCTTTGAAACTGTTTTTCCTTGAGCGATCGCCCAGATGCGCTGGTCACGATTCGCAGCCATTTGGTCGAGGATCGCCCGTTCGCGCTCCATCACGTCGGTATTGTTGTAGGTCCCGTCCGAACCGGCCTTGCCCCGATCGCCGTAAATCGAAAAACCGTTGACCGCGCGATACCGATGCCACCAGTGAAAGTTTTTGTCGTCGATTGCCATCTTGAGTTGTCTGTCGAACGAGACATCTCCGCCGCCAAAGAGGCCCCGCATCAGGATCGGAGCCAGTTCGCGGTAACCATCGTCGTTGAGATGCGCCCCGTTCAGCGTCAGCCGCCCGTCGCTTTGCTTGAACAGCTCCAGCGTAGGATGAAACAAATCGACGAATCCGGCTCCGCTTTCCTTCGCAACATCCGCCAGGGCGGCCATGTATATCTCCAGATTGTTGTTCTGCTCAGTGCCGTCCGGCAGATTGGGATCGCCCGTATTCTCAAAAGCGATCGGCGAAACCAAAACAACACGCGAAGCGCCTTTGCCGCTGTAATTCTGCTGCCTGGTGTGGCGAACGAGTTCCTTCATATCGGCGGCAAACGTATCAATTCCGTGCTTGCCGTCGAATGACTCGTTGAAGCCAAAGAAGTAGAGAACAACCGACGCCTTACTGTGCGTCAGATGCGAGTCCGGTTCGCCAAAATTCTTCGACCGAATCCTCTCGAACGGCTCGTCGCCGGGAAAGCACAAGTTCCGCACGCTCAGTTCCTGATCGGCAAACCGCTGATGCAGCAAAGTTTCCCACCAATTGTGATGCTGCATTCGCTCTCCGAGGGCATTGCCAACCAGGCAGATATGATCACCCTGTTGGAGCTTGAGAGATTGAGCATGGACAGCTTCCGTCAACAGAAATGCAAACAACGCGGCAAGGATAATTCTCATTTTCATGGATAGTTACAAGAAAGGGGGGGAGTGAAACAGAGTGAGGATTCGAGGAATGATTCGTATTGTACGCTGCCAGCGTGCAATGGCCGCCCTGATTTGTTTTTTTTGCACGCTGGCAGCGTACACTACGAAACGTTCGCCATCTATGCGTCTGCTCTGTAGTTTAATCTTGCGACGTTGAGATTCAACCAACGCTCAGCGCGTGGTTGACCACGAAAACGTCTTCCAGAATCCCGGAAGGACAATGTTGACGACGTCCGCGACCGCGTTGCTCGTGACGATCACATTGCCTTGGCCGGACGCGTCGGGAAACGACACGAGTTCGACGAACGCGACCAGCGGCCCTTTGTGATCAACTCCCGCCGACACGATCGGCGCAAACGAAAACGTCAATTCGGCTTTCTCGCCGGGCAGCCCTTCGTCCAGGAAATCGTAAAGCGTCACCGTGTTGTTGCCCGCCATGCAAACCAGTCGCAACGCGTAATGGCCCGACTGGCTGTTGACATGTTCGTATTGAACCGAGCCCGTGATGTTTTTCGAACCGTCAAGCTGCTGGCGATCATTGACTTTCAAGGACGAGAGTTTAGCAACCGGCTTCGAGTGGCCCGTTTGATTCAACGCCGCCGACTCAATGAACACCATCGAAGTTTCCGGAAATCCAGCGACGGAATCGGCCGACGGCACAAGCGCGAACAGGTTGTCGCCTTGTCCGGCCAGCATCGTCATTTTGTTGGACTTCAGCAGGCCCGGTCCCAGCTTGGCGACAAACGGCCGATCCAGACCGACTTGCTTTTCGACCTTGGCCGTGACGTCCTTGACCAACTGATGATCGACGCCCAACGCGTTGCTTTGGTTCAACCACTTGACCGACTGTTCGGCCAACGTCGACGCGAAGGTCTCGTCGATCGCCACGGGCGCGGCGTCCTTCATTTCTCGATACGTTTTCAAAAACACCTGATCCTCGTCGCTCAAAATGTTGATCGGCACCGAGATGGTTTTTCCATCGTCCTTCTTCAAAGTGACTTGATCGTCGGTCAGTTCAACCAACTCTGCCTCGACGGAAAACTGGCCCGTATTGTTCTTCCACGTGCGTTTGACAACTTTGGTTCGACCGGGCTCCGGCGGCGATGGCGGCGGAACCAGCACGCGAAACGAGTCGAGGAACAAATCAACCACGACGTCGTCTGCTTGGTCTGGTGGATAGCGGACGGCGAGCGTGTAGATTGTGTCGCCGATCAAATAGAAGCGGTGAATTCCCGCTGTCACTTCCTCGCCGTCTTCGAACGAAGAACGGAATTCAATTCCAGGATGCCCCTTCCAATCAATGTCTTTCTTGGAATCCACTTCGCTGTCCAGTATTTGGATCAGATATTCGAACAGCGTTGCGACACCCTCCTTCAACGTCGCTGGTTGACACTTTGTAAACATGACCTCGTAAGATGCGTCGGTGTCGTTCGACCATGCAGAGACTTGTGTTTGCTGAACGTATTCGGGTTCGTCATCGGTCGGCAGGATGATCGGATCCTCTTCGGGTGGTTGGGGAAAAGCAATCGCGAAGTTTAGATCCTCGATCTCATATTCCTCCCAATCGTCGGGGCCACCACCAGCCATGGAGCTTTCCATCGCGGCACCTTGCAACGCCAATTGAACCAGTTCGTCGGTGACTTGTTCCAGACCTTGAGGCTTCCTGACATTCAGCACAACCGATTGATCGCTGCGTTCAATTTCGAGGCCATTCACGAGGCCGTTTAAAGTGTCGAGCAGTGGATTTGGCTCGTCGGGATCGGACTCGATTCCCAATTCGCCGCGGATTTCCGGCCACATCAATTTGCCAAAAGCAAGCCCGCCTGTAACTAATTCGGCAATCTCTTTTGTTGCGGCCGCGTCGTTGCCAGCGATTGCCAACTGCACCAAAACCTCGTCGCTCAAATCAAACTGCAAACTTGCGGCACCGACTTTTTCCGGCAGTGTCGCAAACGCTGCGAACTGAGGCGGCATCGAATCGCCCACCGATTCGGCCAAGCCTCCCGCCAGTTTTCTCACCGGCTCGACAACAAAGGCTCCAACGAGATCGTTGTCGAGGTCAAGCTGTTTCAACTTGGAAACTAACGGACCCTGTGGATGTTCACCGGCGGCCAGCATGCGGAGAAGCGTTTGTTCCGACGCGGCGATCAACGTCTTGTCATCCGGCAAGAACGCGACGGTCGCCTGTTGACCCCGGTAATAGGTGTGGCTGTCATGTTGGGCCGGCCGCGGATCCGAGACAATCAGTCGCAGCAGGTTTTCCTTGTTTTGAGGCTGATGGAAGCGTGCAATGAGCGTCGGTTCGTGCGTTTCGAAGTCGCCGCCCGGCGGGGTGTCGATCAAGACAATCAAGTGCTCGATATCCGATGGCTCGAGTCCAGGCGGATTGAGCATTTCGCCCAGCACTTCCTTTTGCCGTAAGCTGGCCACGAGCGGTGATTGAACGAGTCGAGCAGGATGGATCACCAGCGCGCCGAAAAACTCGGGCGCGATATACGCCACGTCCAGTGAGTTGGAGTTCGATGGCACGGGCGCGGCACTCGCTGCGCCAGAAATTTCCAAAACCTCACTTTCGATCACCATCACCCGATCGATCACCATCGTGCTGCATTTGCCTTTGATCTTCGCAGTTTGACCCGCCGTCGCATTCACAGTCGCGTTGGGATTGTTCAGCGTGCACTGGACCATCACAGGATCGCCGCCGTCACGATCGATGCCCTTCAGCATCACATTGAAAGTGGGAATGGGTTCTTCGACCTTTTTTACTTCCAGCACTTCGCCTTCAAGCGTGATGATTTTGAATCCGTACTTTTCGCCAGCGGCGGCGCTGTCTTCAACGTATGCCTTTGCAAGGTCTGCTGCCGAAACGACGGGAGCAGCGTTACCGTTCGCAGTGGGGTTGCCTGGAGCGCCCGTCGAATTGTTAGGCGGGTTTTCGTTCGATGAATTCGCTGGCTCGTCCGAGCCACCGCAACCAACGACAATGAAAAGAGCAATGCAAACGAAGCCACCGATGATTATCCGAAACCACGGCTGGTTCATGCGAAATCTCCCGGATAGAGATGAAAGAACTCAATAGCGCAATGTACCAATTGCGGATGCACACTGCCTAGATCGAATAAGATCGATTACTCGTCGTCTTTACTGAATCGATCTTCCACCGGCTCGGCCTTGTCCCACTTTTCGGCGAGTTCTTTTTCCGTCGGATCGGCCAACGGGCGGATGATGCGAAAGCCCACGTGCAGCGCGTCCGTGTGATACCAGATGCTTTGGGGAACTTGTGGATCTTGCTCTTTCCATTCTTCTTCTGATCCAACGCGCGCGGCACTGCGCAGCAACGAGGGACCGTTTGTCCATCCGCCGCCGCGCACGACTCTCGGATAAATCGTCTTGGGTGTTGCCAGTGGGTTCTTTGTAACACCGCTGGCGAGCTTGCCGTAGAAGTCGGTCGTGTATTGATCGAGTACCCACTCGGCGACATTGCCGTGCATGTCGTGCAAGCCCCATGGGTTCGGTTTCTTTTGGCCGACTTTCTGATACTTCTCGTCGCTGTTCTCTTCGTACCAAGCGTACTCGTCGAGCTTCGACGGATCGTCACCGAAATGATACGCGGTCGTGGTGCCCGCGCGGCAAGCGTATTCCCATTCCGCTTCGGTGGGCAATCGATAGTACCGCCCCGTCTTGGCCGTCAGCCATTTGCAGTAGATCCGTGCGGAAAGCTGCGTCATGCAAATCGCCGGATGCTGGCCCTTGCCCATGCCGAAACTCATGTCGGTGTACGGTTTGGTCGGCTGAGTGAGTTGATACTCGTCGGCCAGTTTGTCGCGAACGTTGGCCTTTTTCATCGTGATCTTGCGACGGAAGATGTCCACGTCGTCCATCCACACTTCGTAGGCGTCCCAGGTGATCTCGTGTTTGCCCATCCAAAACGGGGCGACTCCCACCTTGTGCTGAGGTCCTTCGTCATCCTGGCGACCTTGTTCCGACTTTGGGCTGCCCATCAAGAACGTACCGCCATGAATTGGCACCATTTCAATCTTTGCGAACGAGTGTTCGATCAACTCGGTATACGGCTTCATCTCGTCTTCGCTCGAAGCGGCGGAATTCTCGATCGGCAGCGGATCCGGATGGTCCGCTGCAAATGCATGAATCGTCACGACGCACAAGAGGGAGCTTAGAACAAAGTGGTATCGTGCGTGCATAATAGAGGCCTTGTAGGTAGCACACGCTGCCAGCGTGTATTCAAAGAGCAAACACCTATTATATTACAGGCTGGCAGCCTGTGCTACAGGTAGACAATCTGCCCGCTAGCCGCGGACTTTTCCGCGGCCAGTGTTGCTTCGACGGCCGCCATCGATTCTTCTGGCGTGATGATGTCCACCGGGCGGCCTTCTTGGATACAGGTGGCAAAATACGCGAACTCGTCGCGCAAAGCCCCTCGTCGCGCGCCGTGTAACTCTGGCCAATACGTTGTGTCCGGCGAATTCCAGCCGTCCTTGGTGCTGACGGAAAAGTTGGGATGCGTGTCCTGAATATGAATAATTCCTTCCGTGCCGATGATTTCCAACCGTTCATCAATGTCGAACGGAACACCATCGGGCATGCACCAAATCGATTCCAACGTCGCGGTCGCACCGCTGTCAAAACGATACATCGTCTGGCCGATGTCCGGATACTTCAGCCCGCGAACGTCAACCGTTTGCGCATAAGCGCTGACGACTTTCGCCCCGGTCAGCCACAACATAATGTCCGTGCAATGTACCGAGTCGCCGACGATCGGCCCGATCTTGTTGAGGATCTCTGGCGTCCATCGCGCTGGAATATTTCGCCGCGCCGCCATCGCCACAATCTTGCCAATCTTCCCCGCGTCAACTTCGCGCTTGGCCGAAGCATAACGTGGATTAAACCGGCAAATGTGCCCGACCATCAACTGTCCCTCAGCACTCTTCGCGGCGTCGCAAATCTTCTGACAATCTTCGACGGCCGAAGCCATCGGCTTTTCCAGAAAAACATGCTTTCCTGATTCAAGTGCGGCAAGCGTCGGCTCAGTATGTTGATCCCACATCGTTGCAATCGTAAGGGCGTCAATGTCTGGATTGCGCAGCAACTCACGATAGTCCGTGTAACGATGTTGGACCTCGAACTTGTCCCCCAATTCATTCAACCGCGATTCTGTTCGCGTACAAAGCGCCACCAACTCAGCATGCGGCAACGACGCGATGACATCGGCGTGATATTCGCCGAACCAACCTAATCCAATGACACCAAAACGTACTTTGTTCATATTATGTACTCGTTATCGTCCTTCACTCCGAGTTGTCAACCACGATCGACACAATCGCACGGTTTTGAAATTCAATAGCTGATGAGCCAATTGAGATGATTCGCAATTCATGACTGCCATTTGCAAGATTCTCCGAATCCAGCACTAGCTGCTTGCCTGGCTGACATGTTTGTTTGCGAATACCATCAACGAACAGCTCAAACCGCTGAACGGAATCCTCTTGCCCTTCAGTTTTCGGCGAAATTGCAATTTCACCAGAAATCTTATTGCCATCTGTCACACCTTCCACCACGACTTTGACGGGTTTCGCCCACGGCTGACAAAGCGGATCGGCGACGATCAGCAACTGGTAAGGACAGTAAACCGACTGATAAAACGCCTCGGCAAGCGAGCAGCCGCGTGCATAGTGGACGTGCAAAAAGGCGAAGGGAAACTTGTTTTGAATTGCCAGCGGCTCGGTGACCGTACCGCTTGCTCCGGCCGCGCCATGACGAAGAAACTCGGTCAGCGGCGTTTGTCCCGCGCCTTCGCGCATCACGCCGCCAAAGCTGGTCAGATGCTCGCAAATCGCTCCGGGCATGATCTTGCTTTTTGACGCGTCCCAGTTGAACGACGCTGTGCCAATCATCGCTCCCGCGACATCTGCCTTTTCCTTTGGCAAAATGCCGTCGTTGATTTCGGCCTTGATGTTCAACTTCTTCAACGCGGTGACCGCTGACAGGAAAGCTGGTTCGCGAGTCTTGGATCGAATGTTGCCGTTGACCATGTAATAGATCGTGCCGTCAGGTTGGCTGGCATCGGCACGCACACTGCGGCGCAGCGACTCGATGGATTCTTCCACTGTGTTGCCGCGGCCACTCGTGACGGCCAACATCGTGGAGAGCAAGTACTTTTCTCCGCCTTCGTCGACCACGTCGCCTTGCGGGTTCCATTGCGTTTGTGCGTGGAAGGCGTGCGTTGGTTGA
Organism: uncultured Pirellulaceae bacterium; assembly: GCA_964343305.1. Lineage (GTDB taxonomy): Bacteria > Planctomycetota > Planctomycetia > Pirellulales > Pirellulaceae > CAYFJO01. Next base: position 16,407 of record CAYFJO010000075.1, read on the forward strand.
ACTTGAAACGGTGCATTGCGTCGCTCGTCCATCTTGTCGAGCAACTTCTTGAAATCCTCTCGCTCGCGAAGCGCCGTGAGGTCCTCGTCGGCTTCGGTGTGTTTTCTATTGAACCAGCCAGAATCGACGGCCGCGGATAGGGAAGTCATGGCCTCGTCGAGTTTGTCTTGCCGAGCGAGACAGCATGCCAGGTTGTAATGCAGCCCAGCTTGTTGGGGATACTTTTTTGTAAGTGTGGCGAGGATCGCCGCCGCTTCGGTCCACTTCTCTTGCTTGAGTTCGGCCGCGGCTTCGGCGTAACGTTTCTGATCGTCCGGTTCGACAGGTTTGCGGTTCACGCTTCGAATTGGACGTCGCATGTAGCGATTGCTGTTGAGTTGCAGGTAACTCCCATCTTTGGCCAACACTCGCTGATAGAGGTATGTAAGACCATTCAACGAGCCGGTCGGCGTCAGGGCGCGCGGCAGCTTCGTGCCTTTCACATCATTGCGAGCATCGATCGCCCAGGGGAAATCAGCCGAGTAGGCGACGTAGTCGATTTGCGGCTTTAAGCCACGTTTGTCGATCGCGTCCAGCACGGGTTGAAGAATCTTATCGCGAAACGTGTCGATGTCGACTTGTTCGATATTGGGCAGATCGCGCAGCGAAATGACATTGATCGGTGGGATGTTCCGCAATCGAACGTACTCGTCGGCGATCGCCTTCGAAGCATCACTATCTTCGTTGACGACCACGACCACGTTCTCCGGCCCGCCGCCTGCAAATGCAAAGCGGGCCAAGAGAAGCGTAAGAATGAAATGTTTAAGCATGCGAAGTTTCGTACTACTAATCTGCGTTTTTTTGCGAGCGAAGCTAATTGGATCTTAGTTCCAAACAGACTAGCCGATCCTTGCCGCGCACGTAAAGCAAACCGTGAGACAACACGGGCGCGGCCCAGGCTGGGTATTTTAGCAGCGGCGGCGAATCCTCTTGATCTGGATCTTCTTTTAGTGTCACTCCGTCAACGAGTTCGAAGTTTTCTGGATTGGCTTTGATCAACTGCATCTCGCCGTACTCGCCCAGGGCGATGAAGTGTCCGTCGACATACAACAACGACGAACGTGCAAGACCAGGTTGGCTCCAGGTGATTCGCCCCGTCTTCCACTCGATGCAACGCACCTGTCCCTGCGTGGCATACCGGCCGCTGCACGCGTAGAGAAAGCCTTCATGATAAATCGGCGTATTCCAGTGTGTTTGCATGGCTTTGTCCCGGTGAGCGGGGTCGTCTTGCCAAACAACCTCACAACCGCCGGGACGAACTTTGAGCAGACAACTTCCCGGTCCGTACGCTTCAGAAACGAATACTTCGTCGCCCACAACGACGGGCGTCGCGGCGCTAACGGCCGCTTTGAATTTGGCTTTCCACGCGAATTGGAAATCCAATTCTGGTGTCAGCGGTTCGAACCCAATCAGTTCACCGCGCGCAAAAACAAAACACCAGCGGCGGTCGTCGATCGTTTCCATTTTCGGCGATGCATAACTGGCCAACGCGTCCGTCAACGAGTAGACGACTTCGCCTGTGTACTTATCAAATGCAACGATACCGCTGCCATTGCCCGCCAAGTCGTTCAGGTTGACGTGGCCGTCGTCGTCGGACACGGGACTGCCACCGACGACAACGATCAATAGATCCTCTTCGACGACCGGTGTGCTGCCAACGCCAAAAAAGTATTGAACGACGTTAAACTGCTTCGCCGTGTCAACGCGCCACAGTTCCGAGCCGTCGAGCACGGACAGGCAGTACAACATGCCGTCGGCACCGTAGGCATAAACTCGATCGTCGTCGACGACTGGCGTACACCGCGGCCCGTTTCCATAGCCAATTTGATCCACAAAACTCGTAGGAGCTTCAAACTTCCAAAGTTCATCGCCTGTTTCGCTGCCTAAACAGACTACGCGAGCGTTGTCGAGGTGGCGATCGAAAAAGAACAAGCGGCCTCGCGAAACCGCGCAAACTCCGTGACTGTCGCCAATCTCGCGCTGCCACACAACGCGCGGACCTTCGTCTGGCCAATCGGTGAGAATACCGGTTTCCGGCGACTTATTATCCCCAGTCGGGCCGAGAAACCGCGCCCAATCAACTCCATGCTTTCGCGTACCAAGATCAGGAACGCGACGCGGTTCAACTTTCTTGGACTCGCGTTGGATCCGCTCGATCGTGGATTGAGTTTTCGCCGCAACCTCATCCCCGGCACGGTCTTCGCTTGCAGTCCAATAGAATACCTTGGTTTTCGGCAGGGCCTTTCGCAGTTTGGCAACACCCTCGTCTGTGATTTCCGGCAGTCGCAAGTCGGACAATCCTTCCAGCGGTTTGAGCAAGATTGGCCGGCGCTGTTCGATCGACCGCCCGACGCACAACCGGCGCAGCGACTTCATCTTCTGCAAATGTTTCAGCCCTTCGTCGCTGATCTGCGCATCCCACAAGTTCAGCATGCGGAGATTCGGCAACTTGGCGACATGCTCCAAGCCATCGTCCGTGATCGTCGTCAACCAAAGATGGAGCGTTTCGAGTTTCCCAAGATTGCTGACGTTGGCCAGACCGTCATCGCTGATTCGCGTTCCGCCCAAATTCAACGTCCGCAGATTGGGCAGCCATCGGATATTGGCGAAGCCGGCATCGGTGACGCGGCGGATGCCGTTGAAGTCCAGTGTTTCCAAGCTGGGCAGATGTTTGAGCTGGACCAGATCCAGGTCGCCGGCAAGATGTTCGGCGAACGTCAACTCGATCGGTTCGTGCGGCTTGTCCTTGGTGTAGAGAAACACTCCGCCGGCTTGTTCCAGCGCAGCGATGGCTTGCTGAGTTTTCGTTTGGTTGGCAGAGCAAAGGCGAAACGTGATCCAGGCGACTGCGATCGTGACGAGCAGGACTGCGGTTTTGCGAAACGTAAATGCGGCCATGATTGATCCATCCCATTTTCGTGGCTTTGAAATGAGATTTCAACACCTTCTCAACGATGCGTTCACCAAGTACGACGAATGAACACGGTCGTTAGTTTCAAGGCCCGCGCACACCGGTACACTTGGCGACATTCGCTCTTGCCGCAATCCTCAAACCCCGACAAGCTGGTGGTCAATCGAAATTGTCCCCCTCGCGGCAGCAAGCGAGGACGCTCACCCTACGTTTTGCAACTCATCCGAGTTACAATTGGTCGATGCTTGATCGAGTTGATCTCCTGTTGAAAAGGCATGACCATGAAACATCACACGTTTGTCTCGCTCATCTTTTTAGGTGTCTCCGTCACGAATCTGTCTGCGGCGGACCCCACCAAGCCGAATATCATTTACCTCATGTCTGACGAACTCGGCTACTACGAACTGTCGTGCATGGGACATCCGAATTTCAAAACGCCCAACGTCGATCGACTGGCCAGCGAAGGGGTTCGATTTACCCAGGCTTTGGCGGGCGCGCCAGTTTGTGCTCCGACACGTTGCGTGCTGATGACCGGCAAACACGCAGGGCACACGTCTGTTCGATCCAACGGCGGCAGTGCCCCCATGCGCGAAGGCGAGCAAACGATCGCTTCGATTCTCAAAAAGGCAGGCTACGCAACCGGCGGCTTTGGCAAATGGGGATGTGGCGGGCGTGGTTCGACGGGCGTTCCCGAAGAACGCGGATTCGATACCTTCGTCGGCTATTACGACCAAGTTCACGCCCATTCGTATTATCCGCCGTTCTTGGTCCAAAACAGCAAAGAGCTGCCGCTGGAAGGAAACGTTGGCGGCAGCCAAGGAAAGACCTATTCGCAATACGTCATCTTCGACGCGGCAAAAAAATTCATCCGCGAGAACAAAGACCGGCCGTTCTTCTGTTACCTGCCGTTCACGCCACCGCATGGCATCTTTGACATCCCCGATGACGATCCTTCGTGGGCAATCTACAAAGACAAAGACTGGCCCAACGAAGCCAAGCGATACGCCGCGATGGTCAACATGGTCGACCGCCAGGTTGGCGAGATCCTCGCGCTGCTCGAAGAACTCAAGCTCGACGACAACACGATCTTCTTTTTCTGCGGCGACAACGGCGGCAACGACTACTTTCGCACCGCCGACCGGCCGCGTGGATTTCACGGACCCAATGTGAATCCAAAAACTGGTGTGACGTTTCGCGGACACAAAGGAAACCTGTACGAAGGCGGTTTGCGAATCCCGATGATCGTGCGTTGGCCCGGCAAGATAAAACCCAATCGAGTCAGCGACCATCTTTGGTATTTCCCCGACGTGTTGCCCACGATTGCAGAGATTGCAGCGGCCAAGTCGCCGAAGGACATCGACGGAATTTCAATCGTCCCGGAACTGATCGGCGAAGATCTGGCCGGCCGCAAGCAAGACAGACACGAGTATCTATATTGGGAATACGGCGGCCACACCGCCGTCCGCAAAGATTCCTGGAAAGCGGTCAAGCCAAACAAATCGCCTGACTGGGAATTGTACGATTTGACCACCGACATCCAAGAAGAAAAGAACGTCGCCGATCAGCATCCCGACTTGATCAAACAAATCACGGCATTCGCCGCGAGCGCCCACGAGACAGAACGCACCGGTTCCTTTCACGCGCCTGAGTTAAACCAAAGAGACCGCTGGGCCAAATACGGCACGACTCGTCCACAGACCAAACCTGGCAAAGTTAACAACCTCGACCCTAAGGGACTCCTTTCAACGAAAAAGTGGAAACTTGTCAGTTTTTCTAGCGAATCTGCCAGCAACGGCCGCCTCGCCAAATGCGCGCTCGATGGCGACCCTCGCACGCACTGGCACAGCGACTGGTCAAAAAAACACCCGCACTTCCTGATCATCGACTTAGGGGGCGAACACTCGATCGATGGCTTCCGCTACCTCGCCCGACAAGACGGCGGCTGGAACGGAGCCATCAACGAATTTGAGATCCACGTGTCGAACGAACCCGAGGCGTTCGTTGGCGATCCCGTCATCAAAGCCAAGTTCAAAAAGTCCAAACAATCGCAAGAAGTGAAGTGCAAACCCGTCCATGGCCGCTACGTTCTGTTACGAGTGATTTCGGAAGTCAACGGAAACCAGTTCGCGTCGATCAGCGAGTTTGGTGTGATCGGCAAATAAATCCGTAGCGACAAGCTGCCAGCTTGTCCATTCGCAAGCTGGTAGCTTGCGGCGACGGACATCTTCAGCGGGTCACAGTATGAAACGAATCGTGACGCCATCGACTCGAAATCGAATGTTACTCTTCTCGTTGCTCCTCGGCGGAATCCAACCGAGTGGCGCGACCGCCGAGGATTGGCCGCGCTGGCGGGGAGTCCGTGGCGACGGATCTTGGCAAGCACCGGTGATTCCCGACCGGTGGCCAAAGGGTGGATTGCCGGTGACGTGGCAACGTCCGATCGGACCAGGGTACTCAGGCATCTCGGTAAGCGACGGACGAGCCTTCACGATGGACCGCCCAAAAGAACCGGCGGATCACGAACGGGTTCTTTGTTTCGATGCATTAACCGGCAAAACATCGTGGACACATCAGTACGAAGCCAAGTACGACAAACTGGATTACGGCAAGGGCCCACGCGGCACGCCGACGATTCATGACGGTTTCGTTTATACGCTCGGATCCGTCGGGCATCTCCATTGCCTGAGTGCGGCGACCGGTAAAGTTCTCTGGTCGAAGGACCTGAAGACGGATCATCGCGCCGAACAGCCAACATGGGGTTTCGCATCGATGCCCGTTGTTCACGGCGACAAGTTGATCGTTCACGCCGGGATGAAGCCAGGCGGATGCTACGTCGCGTATCATCGCAAGACCGGTGAAGAGATTTGGCGCAGCGGCGACGATCCGACTGGTTACGGAACACCCATCGTCATTCGGCACGCGGGCGGCGAACAACTCGTTGGCTGGACACCCGAGCACATTGTCGGCATGTCGTTGGACAATGGAAAACTGCTTTGGCAACAACCATACAAAGTGACATATGGCGTGACCATCACAACACCAATCTTTCACAACAACACGGTGCTCGTGTGTGGTTATTGGGAAGGCTCCAAAGCGATCCGTTTAGGCCAGCCAGTGCAAGACGCCGAGTTGCTGTGGGAAGAAAATCGATTTCTCCGCGGCGTGATGTCCCAGCCGCTCTGCAGAGACGGCTACGTTTACTTGCTCGACAAATCGAACGGGCTGGTGTGTTTTGAACTCGCCACCGCCAGAGTCGTCTGGACCGACGAGAACCGCATGACACCACGCGGCCGAAATCCGCAAGCCAACATGGTCTGGCTCGGCGACTCGGATCGTGCAATTGTTCTGAACTCCGCCGGCGAACTCGTGCTCATTCGCCTCACGTCAAAAGGTTACGAAGAGCAATCTCGCACGAAAATCATTGGCGAAACATGGGCACATCCAGCGTTCGCGGGCGAGTTTGTCGTTGCACGGGACGACACAGAAATTGTTTGCCTGAAACTGACTCCATAGACTGGCGTCCACCGGCAATCTCTTGACTCGAAAAACCCGCGAAAACTTGCAATTCTGTCTCTTTCTTGACCCACGCGCTCCTTTTCCGTTAACATATCAATTGTATTTGATGTATCGTCCCGCCTAACTCCAATGTTCCCATGAGCTCTGCATCGCCTATGTCACATTCCATCCGCACTCTGTTCATTTTCACCGCGCTCTTGCCGCTGATTGCTGCGGCTGCGGATCCGCTGCATATGCGAATCGACCAGATGATTGCCGATTCCCAAGCGGGACCAACGGCACCCCTTGCTGGCGATGCCGAGTTTTTGCGACGGTCGTATTTGGATTTCACGGGCACGATCCCTTCGATCAAAGACACCCGCGCATTTTTGGCGGACACGTCGCCCAACAAACGTGCCGCGCTTGTTGATCGTTTGCTGGCCAGTCCGCGATATGTTCGCCACATGACCAACATGCTCGACGTGATGTTGATGGAGCGCCGCGCGGACAAGTATGTCAAAGCACCTGACTGGCAGAATTATTTGCAGGCGTCGATCGAGCAAAACAAACCTTACAACCAATTGGCGGCCGAATTGCTTGGCGCGGATGGCTCGGACGAGAAGACGCGACCAGCGACCAAGTTTTTGCTCGACCGCGAAATGGAACCGAACTTGTTGACGCGCGAAGTGAGCCGGATGTTCTTTGGCCGCGACTTCGAATGCAACCAGTGTCACGACCATCCGATTGTGGATGATTATTTGCAATCGGATTTTTACGGCGTCTACGCGTTTCTGCAACGAAGCTACCTTTTTCAGCCGGACAAAAAGAAACCCGCTCTGATCGCCGAGAAGGCCGAAGGCGCCGCGAATTTCAAATCCGTTTTCACCGACGAAGCCGGCACCACCCGGCCACGACTGCCGGGCGGCGAACAAATTGCCGAGCCGACGTTTGCTAAGGGCGAAGAGTGGCAAGTCAAAGCGGACCCGAAGAACAAGAACCTGCGTCCAATTCCCAAGTTCAGCCGGCGTGAAGCTCTGGCCCGACTCGCGACGAACGGCGAAAACGATGCGTTCAATCAAAACATCGCCAATCGTTTGTGGGCCCACATGATGGGCCGTGGCTTGATCCATCCCGTGGATCTGCATCACACGGACAATCCGCCGACGCATCCAGAATTGCTCAAATTGCTGGGCGATGATTTCGCGGCGATGAAGTTCGACATGAAGGTGTTTCTGCGCGAAGTTGCCCTCAGTCAAACTTATCAGCGTTCGTTTCAACTGACCGACAGTCTCCAGTCGCATTTGCCGGTTGCCCAACAGCAACTGCAGCAGCACGAGGCAAAGTTGAATCAATTCAGGGCCTCGATTAACCGCGTCATAGAATCGCTCGCCCAATCGCAAACCGCGTTTGATGAAGCCAAGCAACAGGTAGCGACGCTGCCCGCCGAGCTGGAAAAGGCAAACGCGGAGACCGCGGAAGCTCAAAAGCAGTATGACGAGTTAACCGCGAAACTGGCCACGGCAAAATCGCGAGTCGACGAAGGCGGCAAGACGTTGCGTCAGATCGAGTCAAAGTTGACCGCCGAGTTGCTAGCGCGAGGCAGCGTCAAGCAACAGGTCGAGACGCTCAAGGCCCTGATTGCCTACGGTGACAAAGCGGCGTCGACAAGCGTCGATATGATGATGGTCGCTCAACGAACTGCCGAATTGAAGGTCGCTCGTCAAGCATTCGAAGCCGCCGATGCCGAGTTGGCGGCCGCGAGGAATCAACTGTCCGCGGCCCAGACCAGTCACAAAGCGGCAACGAAGAGTTTGGCCGACGCGAACACTCAGTTAGCACCGAAACGCGAACTTGCGAAACTCATCAGCGAGGCATCCACCAAGACCGAGGCGGCTCGTCAACAACAGGCCGACGACAAAGAAGTTGTCGCGGTTGCCGCCGCTGTCAAGGCGCAGTCGGACAAGTTCAACAAAGCGGTTGCGGTGTTGGAAAAGACGATCGCGACACATCAGGCAACGATCAAAACGGCCACGGAACAAATGGGATTGGCGCAAACCATCATCGATCGCGAAGCGGCCAAGGTTGCCAAACTGCAACCCAAATATTTGGCGGCCCAGGAAGCATTCGAAAAGGCGAACGCGGGAAATCAGGCGTTGGACTCGGCTTACGACACCGTGACCGAGTTCTTGACGAAGCGATTTGCCATGGCGGCCGTCCAGCCGATGTCACCTGAACAGATGACATGGAGCGTGCTGGAAGCGACGGGCATGGCCGACCGCCAACGTGCCGCATCGGCCGCCGAGATCAACAAAAAGACGCCGCTGAAACCAGAAGAACAAAAAGACCCAACCAAGATTGCCGCGCGCGAGCGGGAGATCGAAATCCACGCCTATGACAAACAAAGAAGTTATGTGGCCAGGTTCGTCAAGCTGTTTGCGGCCGCTCCTGGTCAACCGCAAGGTGACTTTTTTGCCACCGTCGAGCAGGCACTTTTTTTTGCCAACGGCGGTGAAGTCCGCTCGTGGCTGGCTCCAAGTGGCGAAAACTTAACGGCTCGCATGATTAAATTGGACGACCCACGTGCGATTGCGGAAGAAATGTACTTGAGCGTGCTGACGCGTCGGCCGTCGGACGAAGAAATCAAGGATGTCACCCAATACCTTGCCTCGCGGCCCGATGAAAGAACGGTCGTCGTGCAAGAAATGGCGTGGGCCCTGTTAACCTCCATCGAATTCAGATTTCAACATTAGTGTAGTCGGGTCTCTCCGAGACTCGACTTGCGAAGGCCCGGCCTCGGAGATTCCGGACAACACTAGGAGACCAATCATGAAACACGAATACGCCTGCAACTCGCCAGAACACTTGATCGCGCGACGTCAATTCCTCGGTGGTGTCGCCGGTGGCCTCGGCATGATCGGCCTTGGCGCGATGGCCAGCCCCGCCGCTCAACAGCAACTTTCTCAGCAACAACGACGCGTGTTGGTCGTTTATCTTTCCGGCGGAGTTAGCCAATTGGAGACCTGGGACCCCAAGCCGAAGACGGATACCGGCGGGCCGTTCCGCGCGATTCCAACGGCGGTCCCCGGCGTCCACATTTGCGAACTGCTGCCGCTGACTGCCAAACATATGGACAAGCTTGCGCTGGTCCGCAGCATCGACACAAAGAACGGCGACCACGGCAAAGGCCGATACCAAATGACGCATGGCCGCAACCAACGCCCCGGCGTTGCGCTGCCGCACTTGGGAAGCGTCTTTGCCAAGACGCTTGAAAAGTCAGACAATCCATTGCCGGGTCACATCCGCATCCCCAGCGGACGCGGCAACGACTCTGCTTACCTGGGTCCGCGTTACGCCAGCGTCGGTGCAAACGGGTCCGCGCCACCCAATTCCGCGCGACCAAGTTCGATCACCGTGGCTGCCGACCTGCAACGCAACGACTTCCGCCGCAGCGTCAACGACCATTTCAACAAACGCCGCCGCACCGCCGAAACCAGCGCGTACACGAACAGTTTCGAGCAAGCCAAAGAATTGATGAAGCAACGCGACGTGTTCGATCTATCCAAAGAATCGGACAAAGACCGCGAACGTTATGGCGATTATGATTTCGGCAAACACTGCTTGTTGGCTCGCCGGTTGCTGGAAAACAACATCAGCTTCGTGCAGGTCGAGCACTCGAACTACGATACGCACAACGAGAATTTCAATTTCCATCTCGAACAACTCGGCGAGTTCGACAGCGCTTTTGCGACGCTCATCGGCGACTTGCACGATCGGGGGATGTTGGAATCGACGCTGGTCATTGTGATGAGTGAATTTGGCCGCACGCCAAAGATCAACGCACGCTATGGCCGCGACCATTGGGGCACCGCCTGGTCGGTCTGTGTGGGTGGCGGCAAGATTCAACCCGGCGCGGTCGTCGGCAAAACGAACGAAAACGGCACGAAAGTTGTTGACCGTGAGGTCGACCATGGTCACCTGTTTCATACCTATCTGGCTGCCGCCGGCATCGACCCCACTGAATCGTTCAACATCGACGGCCGTCCCGTCCCGATGGCCGACCCGTCCAGTTCCAAGATCGACGAGTTGCTGGTCTAGTTTTCTGTGGGACGGATTGCCTAATCCGTCCCAACAGTCACTTGGACGGATTAGGTAATCCGTCCTACTGAAGACAAATGAATCTCGACCCCAAACAAACGCACGTCCTTCATCAGTGGAAGCACGAAAGCCCGCTGATTGCGTGTCGATTCGATCCCGCTGGCAAGTACGTTTTCACCAGCGCCGAGGACATGTCGGTCCAACGATGGGAATATACGACAGGCAAGAAAGTGCTGCTGGAAGGCCATGATAGTTGGGTTCGAGACATCGCTTTCCTAAACAATGGCGAGGTGGTTGTGACGGTCGCTAGCGACGACCAGATGAAGTTCTGGCCAGCCAGTGCCGAAGCTCCAACGGCCACGAAATCCGTCAAGGCTCACGAAGGATGGGTTCGCGTCGTCGCGGTCAGTCCTGATGGAAAACTAATCGCCACGGGCGGCAACGACAATCTCGTCAAGCTATGGGATACCGACGGATCGCTCGTTCGCGAGTTGAAGGGCCACGACAGCAACGTTTACAGTCTCTTGTTTCACCCCAACGGCAAGGTGCTCTTGAGCGGCGATCTGAGCAGCAACGTCAAGCAATGGAACATCGCCGACGGCAAGGAAGAACGTACGTTTGACGCAAAAGAACTGCACACTTACAACGGCGGCCAACGAGTTCACTACGGCGGCGTTCGCGGCATCACGCTCAGTCCCGACGGAAAGCAACTTGCCTGCGCTGGACTCTACAAGGCAACGAACCCACTGGGCGCGGTCAACGAACCGATCGTCGTGTTGTTTGAGTGGGAGACGGGCAAGAAGATTCGTTCGTTGATCACCGACGGAGTGAGAGGCATCGCCTGGCGCTCGCTTTACTTGTCGAACAACAATCTCGTCGCAGCGTCGGGCGGATCGGGCGGTGGCTTTCTTCTATTCTGGGACACGGCCAAGGAAAAAGCGTTTCACAAGTTCAAAATGCCCGACACCGTCCGGGGACTCGATCTTCATCCTGATGGCATGCATTTGGCCACGGTCCACTACGACCGCAACGTCCGCATCAGCCGGATGGCCGCCAAAACGGACAAGTAAAGCTGATCCTGCTTGGTACAATAGCACGCATGAAAACGACAACCAATCTTTTCGTACTGACGTTCCTCATCTTCTTGCCCGTCACCAGTTTGGCTGACGATGAAGTCGCGAAGCAACGGCTGCGTTTGCTTGAGGACGTTTACGCAAAACTCAAGTCCGGCGATTCGTTTGAAATGGTGGCCCAAATCGAAAGCGAAGGCACGCCTCGCGAGATCGCAAACAAATATCTTGTGCTGATCAGCGGACTTTATCGAAACAAGTTCGACGTTCGCAAAATGCTTGTGATTGGTCGGGCGGGCGTCCGATTCTGCCTGCGTGAATCGACGAGATTGGCCAAAGAGAATCCAGAATTGTCAACGCAACTCAAAGGGCTGGCAAAGGCAATGGCCTATAACCTGTCGGCTAATGTTTGGCCTGGATGGGAAGAGCCAAAGCAGACCATCACAGAGTCGGAGGTGATTGTCGGCTTAGATCTCGCGCGTCTCAACTATCGTTTGGCCGGAGAGTTAGAACGCGATGCGAAAGTTGTAGGCAATGCTCATTGGCTTGTCGGTGCCCAGCATCTGGCTTTGAAGCAAACGAAACAGGCGATCGAGCACTTTGAGAAATCGGCGTCGCAGTTTCACGATGCCCAGCAGCCAGAATACGAGCACATGGCCCTTGGTTACCTGAGCATCGCCAAACTGACAGCCGATTCGTCGAATGCCGCGGAGAGCGACAAACTCGCAACCTCCCTTTCAAAACTCAAAGAGCTCGGAACTGGCGACGCGAAGTTCTTTGCGGGCCAGCTCCAACGAGTGTCGAAGTTCTTCGTAAAGTAGGGCGGAATGACATTCCGTCTTACTGTCGCACATGTGGCTCTCGTTACGCAGTTACCGATTCACTTCTGGCGTATGATCCAAGCTGTTCGGCTTCGGTTAACGCGGCTTGATAGATTCTCTTCGCCGCTTCCAGTTTGCTTTTCTTTTGATCCAGTTTGGCCTCGGCCTTCAAGACCTTTGCTTCAGCCTTGGCCACTTTCCGTTCGGCGCGTGCCGCCCGCGCGGCAGCTCGGTCAGCAAGTGTCATCATCGATTTCATGATCGTTCTCCTATCAAAAGTTCGAAAAGAAGGTTTCATTCGTCATTGGGTATTTCGTCATTCGCTTTCTTTCTTCACCTACATGTGGTCGCAGATTTGTTGCCATGCAACGGCAACGCCTTGCACGTACCCTTGAAAAACCACCTTTCGCCAGGTTGCTTGAGACGGTCGATCGTAGTCATTTTGGTCAATAAACTCGTCGATCGATTTGAGATCCTCGCCGATCGCATTCTGCACGATGTCGACTTCTTCCGGGGTCCAATCGTCGTTGTCTTTTAATTGAATGATCTTCTGGACTAGCTCCGCGTTGATTTGACAATCGATCAAGTGTGCGGAACCAAGCTTGTGTCCAAATTCGATTAAATCCTCGGAGCTGTCGTTCAACAACTTTTTGTAATGGACCGCGGCGGCTTTGAGTCGATCTTCGTTCGTGTCGACCACGCGCGACCGCTCGCGGATCTCACGCAACAAAGCCTGCATGAAGACTTTCGAGAAATTGATCTTCTTTCGCCACTTTTCAATGGCCTTCATGTCTTTTTTGGGGATATAAATCGCGAGTTTTGGCATGCCTGGTTTCCACCGATTTTCTCCGATGTTCTCCCATACACCCTCATAGTACACATATATATGACCATAGTCAACTTTTGTTATGGGTATATAACTTATTAATCTAACGCCTATTCACGTACTTATATCCATCGTCGTCTTAGCGCATTCCATAAATGCCTTTGAATCAATAAGATATGGAGATTCCATCCGCGGCCGTTCATCAAGATTATTTGCGGGTTTTCTCATGCTTGAACATCCTGAGTTAGACGTCATTGCCGTCGGGGCGCATCCGGACGATGTGGAAATTGCCTGCGGCGGGACACTCGCCAAGTTGGTCGAGCAAGGCTACCGGGTTGGCATCATCGATCTGACGGACGGCGAACCGACTCCGAGATCGTCGTCGCCAGAAGTTCGCTTGCAAGAAGCCCAAGCCGCGGCCGAGACTTTAGGAGTCCAAAAACGCGTCACGTTGGATTTTCCGAATCGGCGGCTGTTCGACAACTTTGAATCGCGCGTGGCCCTGGCGAAGGAATTTCGCAAGTACCGCCCTAAGGTCGTGATCGGTTTCGGAGACAAGACTCCGATGGCATCGCCGGACCACTGGCAAGCGATGCAGATCACCGACGCCGCGGTTTTCTATTCACGCCTGACGAAGTGGGACGATTACTTCGACGATCTGCCGGTCCATGCGATTCCCGCCCAACTGTATTTTCGATTGGCCTTCGAACCGGCCACGCTGGGCGGCTTCCTCAGCCACTTTATCATCGACACCTCGAACACGTTCGAAAAGAAAGTGGAATCAATCCGCTGTTACGAAACCCAGTTTCCCAAAGAAAAAGAATACGTGTTCGATCGCATTCGAGGGGCGGCAATGACAGCGGGAGCCGCTGCGGGTTTCACGTTTGGTGAAGTCTTCGTCAATACGCGACCGCTAGGTGCTCAAGATTTAGTGAAAACGGTTTTCCCAACATAATCCAATTCGCGTTCGATCTACTTGCCGAAGTAAACTTCAAATCGGCCGGTCGAATCCGCTGCCGCTCGCGCCATTCCTTCGGTATTAAAGTCCATCCAAATCGAGCCGTCGTGCGCGACCGCGATGATGCCACCGTCGTCCTTCTTTAGCTTGTGATGGATCACGGTCTCGACCGCTTTTTGCACACTCAGCTTCTTGTATGCCATCAGTGCCGAAACATCGTAGGCGACTGCGTTCCGGATGAAGTGTTCGCCGATGCCTGTACACGAGACAGCGCACGTTTTGTTGTCGGCATACGTCCCAGCTCCAACAATCGGTGAGTCGCCAATTCGACCAAACTTCTTGTTCGTCAGGCCACCTGTCGATGTTCCCGCGGCAAGATTGCCGTGTTGATCGAGTGCGACGCAACCCACCGTTCCCTTGTGTTTTTCCCCTGCTTTGTCACGCTCGCGTTGCTGAGCTTTTTTCCAGGATTGGAAACGTTTTTCCGTCCAAAAGTACTTTTGATCGACGCGATCCACATCCATTTCGACGGCAAACTTGTCCGCTCCTTCACCGGCCAGTAGTACGTGCCGTGTTTGGGTCATCACCAGCCGAGCCAGGGAGATGGGATTCTTGACCGTTTTGACGCCGGCGACCGCGCCGCATGCCTTCGTTCGCCCGTCCATGATCGAGGCGTCCAGCTCGTGTCCACCCTCGCTGTTGAAAACGGCTCCGCGTCCTGCGTTGAATCTTGGATCGTCTTCCAAATGACGAATCACTTTTTCGATGGCATCAAGACTGGTGCCACCCGATCGCAATACCTGGACACCGATCTTTAAGGCTCGTTCGAGGGACAGTTTGTATGCTCTGAGCTCTTCGTTTGCGAGCTTGCCCGGTGAACCCGCGCCGCCGTGAAGAGCCATGGCGAACTCAAGCTTGCGAGGAGTTGCGCTGGCACCTTTGTCATCGGAGCGTGAGGATTGAATTCCGATGCCAATGAAAAGTAGCGCTGTCAGCAATGAACAATTGACGAGGTGATGCATTGTTTTTATCCTGTCGGATTCATTTTCCACGACACGAATCAATGCGAACGCTGGACACGTGGCTGAGCAGCGTGTGGGAATCCAGCAGTCCGTAGACAATCATGTCGTACTCGTGCGGCGTGTTGCGAAGGTATTGTACTCCGCTATGCTTCAAGCAATTCGGCCTCTTTGCCGAAAATCATCGTAAACAGAGCCATCCGCGTCATGACGCCGTTTTCCGCTTGACGAAAATACGCGGCGTTCGGCAAATCGTCGACGTCGATGTGAATTTCGTTGGTCCGCGGCAACGGGTGCATGATCGTGACATCGGGCTTGCACACGGCTTCGACCTTGCCGCGGGTCAACACAAAGATGCCGTTGACCGCTGCGAATTCTTCTTGATTGAGAAATCGCTCTTTTTGAATGCGCGTCGAGTAAATGATATCTGCTTCGGCAATCGCTTCGTGAAAATCGGCCGTTTGCACCACTTCGCAGCCGTTCGACTCGGCATGTTCGACAAGCGTCTTCGGCATCTGAATCAACTCGGGCGCGACAAACAGCAGCCGAATGTCATCGTACAATGCCAACAACCTTGCCAGCGAATGCACCGTTCGTCCAAACCGCAAGTCGCCACTCAGCGCGATGGTCAACCCATCGATGCGTTTCTTTTCGCGGAAAATCGTGAACAAGTCTAAGAGCGCTTGAGTCGGATGTTCGCCGGGACCGTCACCCGCGTTGATGACGGGAACACGGCTATGGTTTGCCGCTTCGGCCGCCGAGCCAATTTCGGGATGGCGGATCGCAATCACGTCGCAGTAACTGTCAACCACTTTGACCGTGTCCGCCAACGTCTCGCCTTTGGAAATCGACGAAAACGTCACGCCAATCGTGCTGTTGACCGTGCCTCCCAATCGTGCAAAGGCTGTATCAAAACTCAATCGCGATCGCGTGCTTGCTTCGAAGAAAAGATTCGCCAAAATGCGCCCTGAGAGGATGCGGCACGGCTTCTCACCCCTGGCAAACTTCTCCATCTTGGCCGATAGCGAGATCACGCGGTCCAGTCCCTCGCGGTCAAATTGGTTGACCGAGATGATGCTGATTCCCTTGAATTCCATCGGGCTGTCCTGGTCATGGTGGTCTGAAACGTAAGTCATTTACTAAACAGCGTTTTAGCATTTCGATTGTTGGCGTGAAGTACCCCATCACTCGCCGCTGCGAGTAAACCCCCATCGCCCTTGCCATTACGCGGTCGGAGCGATACATTTACTAGATTGTCGACCTCGGTACGTCTTGTTGGCTCCTTCCCCCTGAAGGCCTTAACCCCCTATTACAAAACGACTTGCCAGCGTAGCTTCAATTGGCAGAGCACCGCATTCGTAATGCGGGGGTTGTG
>CAYFJO010000076.1:0-32592 GCA_964343305.1 uncultured Pirellulaceae bacterium
AGTTAGGGTCATACCGCTTCTTCAAAAATCATGCAAGGTGCGCTGTACAACTAATCGAGTTGCGGAACTACCGGATGCAACCGTCCGGGGATGTTCGTTGTCCACGTCCTCTCGACGTTCAGGAATCGCGGACTGTTCGTCCGTCGGCTCGGTATCGGCCTGCTTTGGTTTGCCTGTTCCGGAATTCTGTGATTCATTGGGAAGGAATTTCGGAGTCGTTTCCGGCTCTTTCGTCGGAAATCCGTTTGAATCAAACGACCAAATTAAACTGTGGTCAGTTGTACCCTCGCGCGTCCAAAAGGATGGTTTCTTGTCATCTGAGAGAAGCAATCCCGCGTTTGTCCTTGGATTATTTCGTATAAAGTTTTTGGGTAGCGCTCCTTCATAGTACATAATCCAACCACGAATGGTTAAGGCTCCGCTCGTTCCACGGGAGAAGTCGGCATGTTCTCTATTGCTCATGCGTGAGTCTAGTAGGACATACCTATGACTGTAGGTGTCGTCGAACTCAGGCCGTTGCGGATTTCGATTCAAATCACCATGCGGAAGCCGGTCGGAAATCCAGTTTCCATCTTCGTCTAGTTGCCAGTCTGGCGTTTTCGTTCCCTTCTCCACCCACCACGCTTCCCAATAGTGGGGAAGTGGTTTCTCTCGCTTGACTTTCTTCCCGTTCCAGTCCTTAAGTTCCTCGGAAATCTGTATTTCCTGAATGATCCATCCGCCGTTCGCTGATTCTTGCTCCAATTCAAAGGTTACGGGCCAGGAAACTTCCAACGATCCTATGGGAACGTTGGGTTGGCTTTTCGGCTTTACAATAACTTTCTGTCCGCCTTGCTTGTCTTGTGCCACGACACAATGACTTGAATTGAGGGGCAGTGATAAGATCAGCAGCGAGAAACAGACACCGAGATGCCAAGTTCGGTCGCCGAGTGCTGCGGTATGAAGTCCTAATTGCATGGTCTTGGTCCTTTCGATTGGTGGAAACGAATTGGATCTGAGTCTAGGTGTCTTTTGCGAAGGAGTGTGCTGTCCCTCTGCTACAGGTAGCTACCGCATTTGGTACCGCGTCCTGCGCGTTGCAGAAGAAGATTTCGCGGCTAATTCGACTGTTTGACTTATGTAGGGAACGCCCCCTGTGGCGTTCCGCCGAGGTGCGAAAACCACGTCTTTTTGTGTTTTCCGGAACGCCATAGAGGGCGTTCCCTACAATTCTTCATCGAAGTCAAACAGTCGGACTAAGTGGGCGCATGAAAAACCCGGCTTCGAATTCGAAGCCGGGTTTGTGCGACCGGGTACCATTTCGACAGGGATTACGGTTGGCGGATCGCCACTTTTTCGAAGCGGATACTGACTTCGTTGGCGTCGGTGCCGTGGTTGTTGGCGTAGAATCCCAACCGCGGCGCGAATCGAAGCAACGATTGCTCGCCGACGGGCACCCATTTCATCTTGCTCGAATCGTCTTTGTCGGCTGTGTAAACCGACGCCGTGTACTTCCGCGACCGTTTCTCGATCTTGAACACGACGGTTTGCTCCTCGGACGCCGGTCCCGCACGGTCGATGCCATCCCAGATGTCGCTGCGCTGTCCACGCAAAACTTTCGAAAAGCCGAATTGTCGGCTGAGGCGGAAGTTGGCCGATGCGCCCTTGTGTCCCAGGAACAATGCGTTCTTGTCGTCCTGATACAGTACGATTCCCAGATCGTTGTGCTGGCTGGTGATTCGCATGCAGGCCTGCACTTCGATGTCGTAATCGCCCTTTGGCAACGGCTTGTTCAAGAGCACCAGGTTCTTCAACGGTCGGTTGGTGTCGGCCAGTTTGCCGGGTTGGCTGACCAGGTTGAGGCCGTATTCCAGAGCCATGTGTGTCGCGTCTTTGTGCAACACTTCAAACTCGTCGTCAAAAGAGTCCCCGTCGTCAAAGTACGTCGCGTAGTGTGCGTCTTCCGAAACGTCACCGCCGCTGGTGACACGCTTCAGAACGTTTTCGACGATCTTGACGTTGTCGAACGCAGCGGTTGCTTCTGACAAGCCGCTCGATCCGTTGGCTGCCTTGAGCACAGGTCGCACGTTGTCCATACCGGGCGCGGCGTGGACACCAACTTCAACCCTTTCACGTTTCGCAGTTTTCGGATTCAGGAACTGTGCAAAACCTCGAAACACGATGCCTCGCTTGACGATCTTGAGTGTGACAAGCTCGGCGTCCTTTGGAGCACCATGCAGGTGGCTACGATAGATGATCGCGGGCTTGCCGTTGACGATCTTCGTAAAGCGAAACACGCGATGCAGCGAGTAGTTGGCCGTACCACCGTAGAGGCTCAACTCGATCGTGTTCTGATCATCCTTCTGAAGCATCAAGGCGGCACCCTGATTGGTCTGGGTGATTTGGATCTCGACATCCGCACTCACCTCGTAGTCGTTTGCCGTGATGCCGGCCTTGCGGCGAACCAGGTTTTTGATGTCCTTGTTCTGATCCCACGGCGACGCATATTGAGTCACGATGAACAGTTGCCCGTCGGCGACCGCGTATCGGTCTTCGTCAGGTCGTATGACTTCCCAACCGCTGTCAAGCTCTTCACCGTCGAACGTTTCGTTCAGCAACTCGCGCCGATCGACTTCAACAATCTCCGTCTTACGGAGCGCCGTGCTCACGATTTCTGGAAGCAGTCGTTTTAGGGCGGCGGCATCCTTGGCGAACACATATTTTCCACCACCTGCGTCAGCGATCGCTTGCAGTTGTTTTCCCTCGCCTTGTTCAATAGCAAAACCGACAACGTGGATTTCGACATTGATACCCAGCTCTCGCAACTTCGCGGCCGCCGCTGCTGGATCGCCGCCGCACGTTTCATTACCGTCGGTTACGACAACGATGATCTTCGACGCTTCTTCGTCACGGTGCAGCATGCTGTCCTTTGCTCGTAGCAGCGATTCGGCTAGTGGCGTGCTTCCGCGCGGGCTCAGGCTTTGGACGACGGTGTCAAAGCTGGATTCCGAAAAAGGAGCGATCGGCAGAACTTCTTGGATATCCTCACAACAGCCTGGCGTCTTCGGGTCAGTTCGATGCCCAAAGACCATCATGCCAACCTGGTGGGCCTGCAAGTCTTCCTTCAATTCTAGCAGTGCTTGCTTTGCGGCCTCGATCTTGGTCGCTCCATCAGACGTCTTTCCTTTCATGCTTCCAGATGAATCGACAACCATCAAAAACTCGGCCGCGCGAACTTGGGCCTGCCCAATTGTCAAACTGACCGTCAACAGTCCGACGAACAACAGTTTCTTCCAAATACTGACTTTCATGGTTATTCTCCCAAGGAAAGAAGACTCGTGAAATTGACCACTTCAACTGGTAATACCGACTGCGGAGTGCGATCCTGCGCGGCAGACAAAGAATTCTGGCAGCCGACTTCGCCAAGATTCTGGGAAAAGTGCCTTTCGCCCCAAATTCTCACGATCTGGCGACCTTAGGCCGTACTTTTTCGCCAATATCGACGTAAGAAAAGAACTGAAAAAGACTTAAGTGTGATTCGAATTTCCGTGACTCTGGCTACGTGCCAAAGTGCTCATGTTGTATGTATGCGCGAACGTTAAACTTACGTGATTTGAGAATCAACAAATTCGTGCAGACAAGTGGAATTTCGATTTGCAGTTAAGCCACTGCACGAAAAGGACTTAACAACGATTTCGCCGAAAAAGTACGGCTTAGGTTGGGAACCACGGCAATATCGCCGGGCAAAACGCTGAGCTCGGTGTCCATCGCACGTCCTCAGCATAGGGTCGTGAGATCAAACGATTTCCCGAAGTGGCTCGCTGGGGGCGATGGCTGGTTGGGGAGTGCATTCGAGCATCTTTCTGGGTACGGTCAGAAAGTGAAGGCGGACCGCGCGCTACTGCTGGTGCATGGCAATCCATGGGAAGTTGCCAAAGCAAATGGGATTTTGCAGGAAACCCGGCCTGTGGAGTTACACATGCATGCCGAAACGAGTGCCGATGCCCACAAGATCTACCCGGTCGAGTGAAGCCCTTTACTCACATATCCGCGTAACGTGGAACGTGACGCGGCATGGCAAGTGACATCGTGCTGATTCCTGTACCGATGCCGAACTTGCTGGTGTAGAATAAACTCAGCGAGGCTCTGTTGCAATTTGTCGGGTTCGGCATCTTGGAACTCCGACCTACCCGCCCAAAACGCGAGCCAACCCATAACCCACCTTTTCAACCATCAGACAATTAGGCTACACGTTCCGCGCGGTCCTTGGTTCGAGTTGTACGACGGATGTCCTTGTCCGTCGTGCAATGGGCGACGGACTTAAAAGTCCGTTGTACGAATTAGATCTTGGACAGGTACTTAACCAATTCTGCGCCCCCACTGAAGGTTCTTTGACATGAAACGCAAATGTGTTTGCTGTGTAATCGTGTTGCTGGCGTCGCTGAACAGCGTGACTGCCGACGCTGACGAAAAGTTGAAGTTGTTGTTTCTCGGCGACAACGGCCATCATCAACCGACTCGAAGATTCCAGCAGCTTGCGCCCGTGATGCAAAAGCGCGGCATTGAATTGAAATACACCGACGAGATGGCGTCGCTGAATCTCGAGACGCTCAACCGCTACGATGGATTGATTGTCTACGCCAACATCGACCGCATCGAGCCCGATCAAGCGAAGGCGCTTCTCGATTACGTAGCGTCCGGCAAGGGTTTTCTCCCGTTACACTGTGCGAGCTACTGCTTCCGCAATTCGCCCGAAGTCGTGGCGCTCGTCGGCGCCCAATTCAAGCGTCATGGTGCCGGGGTCTTTGCCACCGAGACGGCGGACGCGGATCATCCGATCGTGCGCGGCTTTGGCGGCATCACGAGTTGGGACGAGAGCTACATTCACACGATGCACAACGAAAAGGACCGCATCGTGCTGGAATACCGCTCCGAAGGCCCGCAAGACGAAGGCCGCGACCGTGAACCGTGGACGTGGGTGCGAACGCATAGGAAAGGACGCGTGTTTTACACCGCGTGGGGACACGACCATCGCACTTGGAGTCACGCGGGCTTTCACAACCTGGTCGAACGCGGCATCCGCTGGGCGTGCGGCGGTGACCCGTCGCTGGCCGGCGAGTATCAAGATCCCAGCCGCTTCCCGACCCCGCGAATGACGAAACCGCGAACGGACGTCAAACCGTTTGAATACGTCGACGTCGGACCAAAGATCCCGAACTACACGCGCGGCGCAAGATGGGGAACGCAAGGCCAAGCGCGGAACATGATGCAAAAGCCGTTGCCTGCCGACGAGTCGATCAAACATTTTGTCACGCCCGTCGGCTTTGAAGTCCAGCTGTTCGCGTCAGAGCCAGACTTCGGTGGCAAGCCGATCGCCATGAACTGGGACGAGCGTGACCGACTGTGGGTCTGCGAAACGGTCGACTACCCCAATGAGTTGCAACCACCAGGCAAGGGCCGCGACAGGGTCCGCATTTGCGAAGACACCGACGGCGACGGGCGGGCCGATCGATTCACCGTTTTTGCCGAGAAGTTCAGTATTCCCACAGCGATCATTCCTTATCGTGGCGGCGCGATTGTACAGAACGGGACCGAAACGTTGTTTCTGAAAGATGCCGACGGCGATGACAAGGCCGATGTGCGCCGAGTGCTGATTTCCGGGTGGACGCTTGGTGACACACACGGCGGCGTCAGCAATTTTCGTTACGGTCTGGATAACTGGATTTGGGGTATGCAGGGATACAACAACTCGGCGCCAGTAATCAACGGTGAAAAGCAACAGTCGTTCCGGATGGGCTTCTTTCGGTTTCGATTGAGCAACTCGGACCCGCCGCGAGTCGAACAGTTAGAGTTCATTCGGTCGACCAACAACAACACCTGGGGACTTGGTTTCAGCGAAGAAGGACTGGTGTTCGGATCGACCGCCAATCACAATCCCAGCGTTTACATGCCGATTGCGAATCGGTACTACGAACGCGTACGCGGCTGGTCACCGCAACAACTCGGAACGATCGCCGACACGCACTTGTTTGATCCGATCACCGACAACGTCCGGCAGGTCGATCAGCACGGCGGTTACACAGCCGGTGCGGGCCACGCGCTTTACACGGCTCGCACGTATCCGCGCGAGTGGTGGAACAAAACGGCGTTTGTTTGTGGACCGACCGGCCACCTGGTTGGTACGTTCGTCCTGCGCCGTGACGGCGCGGACGTTCAGTCGACCAGCCCGTGCAATCTGCTCGCCAGCGATGACCAATGGAGCGCTCCGATCATGGCCGAAGTCGGACCCGATGGAAACGTGTGGGTCATCGACTGGTACAACTACATCGTGCAACACAACCCAACGCCGCAAGGATTTCAAACCGGCAAAGGCAACGCCTACGTTTCCGATCTGCGCGACAAGAAGCACGGCCGGATTTATCGAGTCGTCTACGTGGGGCAGGCTGCCAGCCTGCCAATCCGCCTGCCTGCCAAGAACCTCGTCACCGACTTGAAACACCCGACGATGCTATGCCGCTTAAACGCACAACGGTTGCTCGTCGAGGCTGGTGATCGAAATATCGTGCCACTATTAATCGAACTCTTGAAAGACAAATCAGTCGACGAGATCGGGCTAAGCGTTGGCGCGATTCACGCCTTGTGGACGTTACATGGATTGGGCGCGCTGGACTCACCGCAAGGCGAGGTTTTTGCAGCCGCGGTCAAAGCGCTTTCGCATCCGTCGGCCGGCGTGCGGCGAAACGCACTGGATGTGTTGCCGCCGAGCCATGAGTCGGCAGAAGCGATCTTGGCAGCCCGGTTGTACGACGACCCGGATTCACAAGTCCGGTTGGCAGCGCTGTTGGCGCTTGCAGACATGCCTGAAGACAACAAGGTCGGCCACGTCGTCGCCCAACTGTCACCGACCGATCGGTGGTTGACCGACGCATTGATCAGTGCCGCCGCAATGCACGCGCCCGGTTTTCTCGCCGCACTGGCGAAACCGAAGTCTCAACTAAATAGTGCATCTCTTCCGATTGCACGCGTCGTTGCGGAACATGTCGCGCGTGGAAAGCCGAAAGCCGATGTGTTGCAGGGATTGGCAACTTCGCTGACCAATGCTGATCCACGACTATTGGCTGTCGTGCTGGACGGCATGGCCGCAGGTTGGCCCAGGACACACGTCGTCAAACTGCCGGACGAAGCCGACGCCACGCTGGTTGCATTGTTGGATCGTGCGCCTTCGGAATCCAAAGCCCAACTCATCCGCTTGGCGCCGCAGTGGGGCAGCCGCGCGTTGGAAAATCATGTTCAGACAGTGGTCAAGTCGTTGCTAAAGACGTTGAACGACGAGGACGCTCAAGCAGCACAACGATTGGTGGCAGCCAGGCAGTTGGTCGAATTCCGTCCGGATGACAGCAAGATCGTGGAAGAGCTGCTCGAACTGATCACGCCGCAAACGCCGCTGGAGCTATCGACGGGAGTGATCAATACGCTCGTCGCCTGCACAGCGGACAATCTTGGCTCGTCGCTAGCCGCCCACGCGGCTGATGCCACACCAGTGCTGAGGTCGGCGGCCATTCGCGTCCTGCTCGCCCGCCAACAAACCACCAACGAACTGCTCGCCGCGATCGAAGCGGGCAAGATGCAGTTGACCGATCTTGGCCTCGAGCAAAGGCAAGTGCTGAACAATCATCCGAACGAAAAGATCCGCTCGCGGGCCAGAAAGATGTTGAGTGCCAGCGGCGGCCTGCCAAACCCCGATCGCGATCGGGTGCTGAAAGAGAAAATGGCGTTGCTCTCGCGCGCCGGCGACGTCGCGCTGGGCAAACTCTTGTTCAAAAAACACTGTGCAAAATGCCACAAGCACAACGGCGAGGGCGAAAACATCGGGCCGGATTTGACGGGCATGGCGGTCCATCCGAAACAGGAATTGCTGACGCACATCCTCGACCCCAGTCGCAGCGTCGAAGGCAACTTTCGCATCTATTCGGTGGTGACCGACGCGGGCCGCATCTTCACCGGGATGTTGGCCAGTGAAACGCGGACGTCGATCGAGCTGGTGGATGCCGAAGCGAAACGCCATATGATTCAGCGCGACGAAATTGACGAACTGATCGCGTCCCGAAAATCGGTGATGCCCGAAGGATTCGAGAAACAGGCGACTGACGACGAACTGGTCAACCTGCTGGAGTTCCTGACGGACAAAGGCCCCTTCCTGCCGATTCCACTGGACAAGTACGCCACGATCGTCAGCACCAAAGGAATGTTCTACAACGAGAAATCGACCGTCGAACGGTTGGTGTTTCCCGACTGGAAGCCCAAGACGTTTGACGGCGTGCCGTTTGTTCTCGTCGATCCGCGTGGCGATCGCGTGGCAAACGTCGTTATGTTGCACGGCCCCATCGGCAAATTCCCGCCGATGATGCCTCGCGCGGTGACGTTGCCTTGCAACACCGCGGTGAAGACGATTCACATGCTGAGCGGCGTCAGCGGCTGGGGTGCCAAATCGCCCGGCAAACGCGGAGTTTCGATGATTGTGCGGTTGCACTACGCCGACGGCGAAACCGAGGACCATCCACTGATCGACGGACAGCACTTTGCCGACTATATCGGTGTCTTCAACGTGCCCCAGTCGAAACTGGCATTCAAACTTCGCGGGCAGCAAATCCGTTACTTGACCATCGCACCGCGACGCGACGATAAGATCGAGAATATTGAACTACTCAAAGGCAATGACCGGACGGCTCCGGTGGTGATGGCGGTGACGGTTGAACTTGACGACAATGATTGACGCGCGGAGATTTTTCTACCCGCATCTTTCTGCCATCTCCTTAAAGGCAGAAAAATGAGGGTAGAAAGAGACAATCCGACCTCTTTTTTCTACCCCAATTTTTCTACCTCATAACCAGGGAGACAAATCGTGAAGTCCCTCATGCTATTCTCTGTTGTCGCAGCCACGTGGGCGTTCTCTGGAGTCGCGCGGCCAGAGGCGTTCTTCCTACATCGCTTTGATCGTCATCAACTCACCGACGTCTATTATTCCGAAGGCGCGAACTTTGGCGACGTCAACCGCGATGGCATGACGGACGTGGTTCACGGACCATATTGGTTCGCGGGGCCGGACTACAAACACAAGCACGAAATCTATCCGCCCTTGGCACAGAACCGACAAGGCTACGCGGACAACTTTTTCTCCTGGGTCTACGATTTCAATGGCGATGGCTGGAATGATGTATTCACGGTCGGCTTTCCCGGCACGCCCGCCTACGTGTATGAGAATCCAACCAAGACCGGGTTCGAAAAACCGTGGCCGAAGCACGAGGTGTTCGATTGGGTGTCGAACGAATCGCCACAATTCACGAACATCGTTGGCGACGAGCATCCTGAATTGGTTTGCACGCGCGATGGATTCTTTGGCTACGTCACGGTCGATCGGAAGAAGCCGTTTGCCGCGTGGACCTTTCATGCCGTCTCCGAACAGATCGCGTCGAAGCGATTCGGTCATGGTTTGGGCATCGGCGATGTGGACGGCGACAAGCGGCTCGACATCCTCACCAAAGACGGCTGGTTCCGGCAACCGGTGTCGCTCGACGGCGATCCGAAGTGGGCGTTTCATCTCGTTGCTTTTGCCCCGCACGGCGGAGCGGAGATGTATGCCTATGACGTGGATGGCGACGGCGACAACGACGTGATCACCAGCCTGGCCGCGCACGAGTTTGGATTGGCGTGGCACGAGCAACTTCGCGACGGCGACAAGATCGTCTTTCGCCAGCATCTGATCATGGGCAGCAAGCCCGCAGACAATAGATATGGCGTGCTGTTTAGCGAGTTGCACACGGTCAACCTGGTCGACATGGACGGCGACGGGTTGAAGGACATCGTCACAGGCAAGACTTACTGGTCGCACCACACACAAAGTCCGATGTGGGACGCCGGTGCGGTGGTGTATTGGTTTAAGCTGGTGCGCGGCGAGGACGGCGTCGATTGGATTCCATACCAGGCCGACGGCGAAGCGGGCGTCGGGCGGCAGGTGATCGTCGGTGACCTCAACGGCGACGAACTAACCGACATCGTGGTCGGCGGCATGAAAGGCTGCCACGTTCTGCTGCACAAAAAGGAAGAGGTCGACGAAGCCACGTGGCGCGACGCTCAACCGAAGCCACCGAAAGAAATGGCGGACGGCCTATCGCCCAAAGAAGCTGCGGAGCACATGACCGTACCCGAAGGTTTTCATGTGCAGCTTGCCGCTGGCGAACCGCAAGTGCATCAGCCGATTGCCTTCACGATCGACCACCGCGGCCGTTTGTGGGTGGCCGAAGCGCACACGTATCCGATCCGCGCGCCCGAAGGCGAAGGCCGCGACAAGATTGTCATCCTCGAAGACACCGATGGCGACGGCACGCTCAATTCGCAGAAGGTGTTCATCGACGGATTGAATCTGGTCAGCGGTATCGAAGTTGGCTTTGGCGGCGTGTGGATCGGTGCCGCGCCCTATTTGATGTTCATTCCCGATCGCGACGGCGATGACAAGCCGGACGCCGAGCCGCAGATCTTGCTTGACGGTTTTGGTTACCAGGACACGCACGAAACGCTGAACGCGTTCATTTGGGGCCCGGACGGCTGGCTGTACGGTTGCCACGGAGTGTTCACCCACTCGCGCGTCGGCAAGCCCGGCACTGCGGACGAAGATCGCACGCCGATGAACGCGGCGGTGTGGCGATATCATCCGATCCGGCACCAGTTCGAAGTCTTTGCCTGGGGGACAAGCAACCCGTGGGGTGTCGATTTCGACGACCACGGACAAGCGTTTCTGACCGCCTGCGTAATCCCTCACCTGTACCACATGGTTCAAGGCGCGCGGTACCAACGGCAGGGCGGTCAGCACTTCAATCCGCACGTTTACGACGACATCAAAACGATCGCCGACCACGCGCATTACGTCGGCAACATCCGCGACCACGCCTGGTGGGGCCATGAGCCGAACGCACCACACGACACGTTGGCGGCCGGCGGCGGGCATGCACATTGCGGCGCGATGATCTACCTCGGCGACAACTGGCCCGACCGCTACCGCAACCAGATCTTCTTCAACAACGTCCACGGCAATCGCGTCAACTGTGACGTGCCAAAGCAAAACGGCAGCGGTTTCGTCGGTCATCACGGCAAGGACTTGCTGTTGGCGAACGACCGCTGGTTTCGCGGCATCAATTTGAAATATGGCCCCGACGGGTCGGTCTACCTGATCGACTGGTATGACAAGAATGCCTGCCATCGCCGCACGCCAGAGATTTGGGATCGCACGAACGGGCGGATTTACAGAATCAGTTACGGCAAGCCGAAGACGCCTGAAGTTGATCTGGCCGGGCTGTCGAACCGCGAGTTGGTCGATCTGCAACTGCACAAGAATGACTGGTACGTGCGTACGGCTCGACGCATTTTGCAGGATCGCGTGGCAGCCGCGGGTGACGACGACAAAGCTCGAACCAAAATCGTCTCTGAGACGGTCGAGCCGTTGCAGACCATTCTGAATGAACACGACGATGTGACGCGCCGATTGCGGGCGATGTGGACGCTGCACGCGATGGGATTCTTGTCGCAAGGCGAATGTCTCCGGCAAACACGAAGTCCCGACGCGTACGTGCGCGCCTGGGCGATTCAATTGATGACGGATAGAAATCTGCGAGCCGCCGACCGGTTGAGCGGCCCAGTGCGCCAGCGAATGATCGAGTTGGCCAATGACGATCCGTCGCCCGTCGTGCGGTTGTATCTGGCATCGGCGATGCAGCGCGTGCCAATCACGGAGCGTTGGGAGATCGTGGAACAGCTCGCCTCACACGAAGAAGACGCCCAGGACCACAACCTGCCGCTGATGTATTGGTATGCCATTGAAACGCTAGTTCCGGCCGACTCGGCGCGGGCGATCGCGTTGGCCGACAGCGCCCGAATTCCGCTGTTGACCCAATACATTTTGCGCCGCGCCGCGTCTGACAACCGGCTGCTTGATTCCGTCGTTTTGTCGCTTGCCGAGGCGGAAAGTGTCCAGCGCCAGTTGCTGCTGCTTGAAGCGATCCAGCAAGCGTTCGAAGGCCGTGTCGATATCCCGATGCCAGCATCTTGGAAAGTGGCCTACGAAAAACTCATGGCCAGCAAGACTGAATCGGTTCGCGACCGGGCTGATGCGATCGCCGTCGTGCTGGGCGACCGCCGCATCTTTCCCCGCATGAGAGCCTTGTTGGTCAACGACAAAGCGACCCTTGAAAAACGCCGACAAGCGTTGGACATCCTGGTTCGCGGGCGCGACCCCGATGCTGTCAAGGCTTTTCAAACGGTTGTGGCTGAGCCCAAGTTGCGCGGTGCCGCAATTCGTTCTTTGGCAACTTACGACGATCCCAAAACGCCAGCCGTGCTGCTGTCGGGTTACGACAAATTCAGCGAAGACGATCGGCGCGATGCCATCGGCACGCTCGTGTCGCGCCCCGCTTACGCGCTCGCGCTGCTGGATTCCGTGCAAAAAGGGCAAACGCCACGAACGGATCTGCACGCCTATCACATTCGCCAACTGTTGGGCTTTAAGAACGACGAACTTAACCAACGCATCAAACAGGCATGGGGCGAGTTTCGTGAATCGAGCGCGGACAAACAGAAACTAATCGCCCACTGGAAAAAACAACTCGTGCCAGCAACGTTGGTCAAAGCGGACACCAGCAACGGCCGGCGGCTGTTCAGTAAGTCGTGTGCGAGTTGCCACCTGCTGTTCGGCGAAGGCGGCAAGGTCGGTCCGGACATCACCGGCTCAAACCGCGCCAACCTGGAATACATCCTGGGCAACGTCATCGATCCCAGCGCCGTGCTGGGCAAGGACTATCGCATGACGCTGATTGCGACCGCTGACGGTCGCGTGGTTTCCGGGCTCGTGCAAAAAGAAACCGACAGCGCACTGACGGTCCGCACGATCAACGACACGGTGCTCGTCCCCAAAAGCAACATTGAAGAGCGGAAAACGTCGGAGCTTTCGTTGATGCCCGAGAAGTTGCTTGACAATTTGAAGCCGGACGAGGTGCGGGACCTGATCGCGTATCTCGCCAGCCCTACGCAGGTGGCTTTGCGCGGCCCACGCGCTTCGATCGATTCGAAGAGCGGCAAAGTTCCCGGCGCTATCGAAGGCGAGACGATGAAGATTATCGCCAAGTCTGCGGGTGACGCTCGCAGCCAAAAAATGGGCAACTTTCCAAAAGACCGCTGGAGCGGTGCGGATCATCTCTGGTGGACCGGTGCCCGGCCAGGCGCAAAACTCGTCCTGGAGTTGCCGGCGGTGAAGGCTGGCACGTATGACGTAGAAATTGTCATGACAAAGGCCCGCGACTATGGAATCGTCCAACTCTCTTTGGACGATGAATTGCTCGGCGGCCCGGTTGATCTCTTCAATTCTCCCGACGTCATTACGACAGGCGTATTGACGTACGAAGGCCAAGACCTTACCGCCGGCGACCACAAACTAAGTGTTGAAATCGTCGCCGCGAATCCGCAGGCCGTGAAGGCATTCATGTTTGGCTTGGACTACATGCGATTGACACCCGCAACGAATGACGACATTTCTACAAAATGAAGTTAAAACTCACGGATGCTATCGTGGGTACTGCCTTGTAGCGCGTAAGAGACCGAGTTCAAGCCGCGGAATTCATCGCCATGTTATCGAGCGTGATTTCCTTTGGCATCGTCTTCACTGAAACAACAGGACCAAAGAAATGACACGGTCTCTCTGCTACCTGGTCGCTTTTGCAATGCCGCTCAGCATCGCGTGCTCGATCGCGGCGGCTCAGCCGGCCGCGCCGAAACGGCTGGGTGCCGAGTCACGTTTCGGCATCGACTACGTCTTCGCCCTGGGCCCGTACTACCGCGATGAGAAGTGGCCACGAACGCTAGCCCAAACCGGCGCTGGTTGGGTGGACTTCGCCGGCGTCGGTTGGCGGCAGAGCGAGCCGCGGCCGCCGCGCGGCGGGCGGCACACTTATCGTTGGGAGAAGTTGGACGCCGCCGTGCAGCTCTGGCAGAAGCACGGCTTCGAGATCACCATGTGGCTCCGACTTGGCAACGGCTGGTTCGCTGGCCCGATCCGCCACAAACCACTCGGTGACATTTTGAAGTTCAACGGCTCCGACCGCCTGCCTGCCCCCGAACACATGGACGACTACCGCGACTGGGTCCGGGCTCTTGTCGAGCGCTACGACGGCGACGGCCGCGCGGACATGCCGGGCCTCGCGCGGCCGATTCTTCACTACCAGTGCGGCAACGAGAACGGCAACCCAATGTTCTGGACAGGCACACTGGATGACTACGTGACGCTGCTCAAAGCCACTTGCGAGTCCGCTCGCGCCGCCTGCCCGAAGGTCAAGATCATGTCCAACGGCCTGCGGTGGAACAATTTCTTCCACGGTGATCCGAAGGCCGAGAAGGTCCAGCAGCGGTGGGACGCCTTCCTGGCGCGCCTGCCCAGCGACGCGCACCGCGACGGCTGGCAGCGGAACTATGACATCAACCTGCTGACCATCAAACATGCGGGCCTGGTGGATGTAATCGACGTGGGCGGCAACGGACCGTGGCCGAGCATGTCCGCCGGCTACTTCGCCTGGACGAAACGCGAGTTGGCCAAAGTGAAGCTTTCGGGCAAGCCGCCGGAGTTGTGGGACGCGGAGGCTCGATGCGAACCGCGATTGCTCCGTCGCAAACAGATGGCTTTCCATCCCGACCAAGTTGTGCCCAATGGCACCAGAATCCTGGGGATGGTCAAACGCACAAAGGACCCGCGGCATGACGAGGCGGTGAGTTGGTATCGCGCCGAGCAGGCAAGGATCTGCGTGAAGGTCTTCGTCACGCGCTTCGCCGCTGGAGCCGAAAAGGTCTTCATGGGCATGCCCGGCGATTGGGACGGTACGCCCGGCGCATTGATGGCCCTGAACCCGTACATTGGCCTCTTGAATCGGGAGTGTCAGCCCTGGCCGGCGTTTCACGCCATGAAGTTGCTCGTCGCCAAGCTCGACGGCTTCACCAGTGCGGAGCAAGTACCCGCCGAAAAGGGTGTGGAACTGTACCGTTTCACCTTCGCCGACGGGCGTCCGGTCGTCTGGGTTGCCTGGCTGGCCGAGGACGCGTTGCGCGGTCTGGACGACCCGCTCCCCAAGCGCCGCGTGACGCTGAGGTCCGTGCGAGGCCCCGTTCGCATTCAGCCGACACCCACGACCAACCAATTGCTGCAAGCGACGCGCCTCACCAGTGCCGTGACGGTCGACTTGACGCCGACGCCGCTGATTATCGAGCAGGGAAGTTGAGTTACCGTGACTTGTAGGTAGAACTGCATCATGACGATTCATCCCACAGATTCCACACGTAGCCCCACCGTGCCAGCTCTTTTCTTCACGTTTGCCATCCTCTGCATCGCGGCTAGGTCTTATGCGGAGATAACAACCCTGCCGTGCCCAGTGGTGCCTTACTCCATGTGCGCAGTCGACCTGGACAAGGACGGAAAATGTGAGCTGCTCGCAGGCGGGCTTAATGAGGACGCCATCTGCGCAGTTACGGCTTTGGGCAAATCGCTTTGGCGCTATCCAACAAAAGGCATGCCCCTGGCCATGCAGGCAGGGGACATCGACGGAAACGGAAATTCGGAAATCGTCGCCATTATCGGTTCTTCAGCTTCCCAGATCGTCGTCCTGGATCAAGCTGGCAAGTTGATGCGCGAGATCGACCCCGAAGTAGTCGTCTATCTGCTGCGGCTGGCAGACGTTGATGGCGACAAACGAAAGGACATCATCGTCGCAGGGTACTTTGGGAAAATTCTGGTCTTCAACCACCGAGGCAAGACCATTCTGGACAAGACGGTCGTCACGAAGAACTTCGTGCGGCAGATGGCCGGCCTGGGAGCCGGTGATGTCGATGGAGATGGTCGGACCGAGATCGCCTATCACGGAAGTCTGCAACTGCCAGGACTCATCGACTCGCGCGGCGAGCCGATACGTCGCGGGATGCTTCCTTCACTCAAGGGTGGGCTAATCGATTGCGCGGACATCGACAGGGATGGCAGCGCCGAGTTGCTCTTTGGATCTCTCGCACAGATTCGGGCCGAGCGGCGTTCGAAGAAACTGTGGTCAGTCAACGTGGGCGAAAAACCGGGCGACCTGGCCGCACAGTCGGATGGCATCATCAAGCATCCTTGGGAATATGGAGGCACGCGGTCCTTGGTGGCCGGCAACTTCACGGCCGACGAGGGGCTGGAAATTGCCAGCTTCGCCTCGGACGGCAAGTTCGATCTGGTCTCCGCCACCGGCAAACGGTTGCTGCAGACCAAGACCAGACATCCACTGCTGAACATCACGGCTGCCGATGTGGA
Source organism: uncultured Pirellulaceae bacterium (assembly GCA_964343305.1). Lineage (GTDB taxonomy): Bacteria > Planctomycetota > Planctomycetia > Pirellulales > Pirellulaceae > CAYFJO01. The sequence continues at coordinate 16,346 of CAYFJO010000076.1, forward strand.
TGGCGACGGGCTGGACGAGGTGCTGCTGTCCCGCCTTCACTATAAGAACGTCTACGTTCTCAGCTTCAAGGAAGGCGCTCAGTCGGCCGAACGGGCTCTGCAGCGGACCATGACGACCGATCATGTCACCAAGGGACTCGACCGAATTCTCACGCAGATCGACGCCATCGGGCGCCAACGCACCCGAGTTCGACCGCGCGGCGAAAAGCTTCACGTCCTGTGGGGGATGGAGGCGACGATCGCTCCGAAACTGGTGGCCAATACCATCCGCATCATCGACAAGAAGATGCGCGAGATGCGGTGCGAGAATGTGGAATACGCGTTCATGTTCACGCTGAAAGAAAAGGGCGTCCGGAAATTCAAACGCGACGGAATCTGTGCCGTGAGCCCATTGTCGCCTAGTGGCGCTAAGCTGCTTGACCAATGCCGCGAGTGGGAACGGATGGGTGCTCGGTTCTATCCGGTGGTCAGCCACATGGGAGTGCCCACGGTCATGCCGGAAACCGCCAAGAAAATCATGGACGTGGCCCCCAACGCCTGCCAGGGATACCTGGTCTGGGAAACGATGGTCAATTATCCGAGCGAAGTGTGGTACGACTTCCTGCACCGCATGGACGAGTTGGCGAAGATCTGCCTCGAGAGGGACAAGAAGATTCTGTTCGCGGAAGAAGCACCGTTTTGGACCGCGCTGGTTTCCGATCCCAAGGCACGGGCGATTTTGCTGAAGCCCGAATACCGGTCCGTCCTGGTTCCCGTTCTCAAAACGCTCAGGCCCCAGGGAGACGAGACGGACGTCGGCGCCTACGTGGGATCGATGCTGGCAGGCGAAATCGAAACATGGGGCATCACCAGCGAAGAGGACTTCTGGCCCATGGAACTGGGTCACTACCGCGGCTGCCCCGACGACATCGTCATGCGTCAGGACATCATGGCCGTGGCGCTCGGTGCTCGCTACATCATGGTCGAATCGGGACACCTGTACTTTGAACCGATGAATGCCAAGGGCCAGTACAGTGTGGTATTTCCAGTGGCTGCCAGAATCTCGCGAGAGGCTCGGCGGGAGCATTTGGCGATCGAGTTGTTTCGCAAGGGCATCCTCAGTCCTGTGTCGGCTGACGACCTGTTGAGTATTTCGCCGGTAGGGTTCGCTCTGTCAAAGAGTCCCAAAGTGGACCGAGCCCCGATGACTTGGGAAGCGTACGGAACGCGGATGTACGACGGCGCCGGTTTGCTCAACACCGACATGACTCGGCCGGTGATGAATGCCGGCCCGCATTCGATCGCGCGCAATTTGTACGGTTCGAAGAAACTGATGAACGGCGTGTTTCCGTCCACGCCCTGGGGCGTCGTGCCGATCTTTGGTCCTGACGGCGCGCGCGGCGCGGGCCGCATTGCGACAACCATCCGCACCGACGGCGAACGGATCATTCGTTCCCAAAAGAAACTCGCGGCCAAGGACGCCATGCCGGAAGTCGTGCGCACGGTCCAGGCTGCCGCAACAGAGCTTCCGTTTCGGGCGGACCGTGGTGTATTCATTTCCGCTCGACGTGACGGCGAAGGTCGCTATCAAGTCATCCTCATGGACACCGAGATGTTCGCGCCTGTCGACATCGAAATCACCGTCGCGACCACGATTCCAAACCTGAAATGTTACGACGAACTCACCGGCAAACCGTTGGAGATGCACGATCGTCGAATGACGCTTACCGTGCCCGCTGGGGCTTTCCGTCTGCTACGATTCGTATCTGAGCAATAGAACAGCATCATGACAAATCCTTTCGGTAGCCGGACTCGTGAGAGTTCGGCAGGACTGAAGTCTCACGACTTCAGCTACTCCACCCTGCCAATTCTCTTCTTCGCGTTGGCCTTCCTAGGCGTCGCGACGATCTCCAACGCCGAGATCACCGCCGTGCCCTGCCCCGTGGTGCCTTATTCCATGTGCGGGATCGACCTGGATCGGGACGGAACGTGCGAACTGCTCGCAGGCGGGCTTAATGAAGACGCAATTTGCGCGGTGACGATGGGCGGGCGAGTGCTATGGAAATACAACACAAAGGGCATGCCGTTCGAGATCGAGGCCGGCGACATCGACGGGGATCGGCTTCCGGAGATCGTGGCCACCATCGCCCCGTCGAAGTCAGAGATCATCGTTCTCGATCGAAGCGGCAGATTGATCAGAACGATTTCTCCGCCGGTCATCGTCACCCAGTTGGAAGTCGCAGACCTGAACGGAGACTCCGCGGACGACATCATCGTTGCCGGTTATGGCGGCAAGGTCGTTGCGTACGACCGCCAGGGCAGGACGCTGCTGGACAAGACCGTTGACGAGCACAACATGAACAGGCGGATGATCGGCCTTGAGGCAGGCGACATCAATGGCGATGGCCAGACCGAGATCGCCTGGTACACCTACGGCGCACAACTGGGCATCATGGATGCAGCGGGGAAAATCACGAAGAAGAGTTTGCTTCGTGATGTTTCATTCTGCTCGCTTTGCGATTGCAAGGACGTTGATAGCGACGGGAAATCCGATCTGATCATGGCGCCGCCTGCCCTCGGCATTTCCCCTTTTGGCGATCGCGTGAAGGTGGAGAATCATCGCAAGGTGCTATGGTCGAAAACCATCAAAGATACCAGGCAAGAGGTTCTCGCCATCGCGGACGGCAAACGCAAATGGCCCATGGCATACGGCGGCGCCAGGAGTGCAAAGGCAGGGAACTTCACCGACAGCGACGGCCTGGAAATCGCGAGTTTCAATTCCGATGGCAAATTCAATCTGCTCGACAGCAGCGGCAAGGAAATAATACGGACCACGACAACGTATCCGTTCCTGAGAATCGAAACAGCGGACATCGACAATGATGGAACGGATGAAGCCTTGCTGTCGAGACTGCACTATCGGACTGTCTACGTGATTCGATTCCAGGACGACACACAACGCGAGATCGAACAACTGATGTCGCGCGATTTCGTGACGGACAACGTGGACAATCTGCTCAGCCAGATCGATCGCATCAAAACGAAAAAGGTGCGGGCGAAGAACCATGATGAGAAACTGCACGTCCTTTGTGGGCTGGAAGTGCCAGCCGCGGAGAGGCTCGGTGGCGGGCAGTGGATGCTGAACGCCAACAAAAGAATGAAGGAATTGGCGAACGAAAACGTCGATTACTGTTGGTATTTTCCCATCTACGAACGCGGCGTGAGAAGGGATGCCAAGGGCGGCATCGACCCGCATGCGATGAAGTTCAAGGAACCGCAAGCGAAGCTGCTGGAGAGGGCTCGGCGGTTCGAGAAACATGCCGTCAAGTTCTATCCGATCATAAGCTGGCACGGGTTGCCGCTGGTGAGCATGGATACCGTGGAGAAGCTCTTGGAGGCGGCACCGACGGCCTGCCAGGGCTTTGTGACCTGGGAAACACGTTCGAATTATCCAAGCGGAGTCTGGTGGGACTTTCTCGAGCGGATGACGAAGGTGGCTCGCCTTTGTGCCGACCACCGGAAGAAGCTGTTGTTCGGAGAGGAGGCGCCGTTTTGGCTTGCGCTGGTGCGGGATCCCAAGGCACGGGCCATGCTTCTCAAGCCGGAATTCAAGGACGTGATCGTGCCGTGCCTCAAGACATGTAGCCCCTACATGGTCGGCAGTGAGATTTCGGCGTACGTCGGCTCGATGATGCAAAATGAGATCGAGGCATGGGGCATCACGAGCGAGGAGGATTTCTTTCCCTTTGAGCTGGGCCTGTACCGAGGCTGCCCTGACGATGTCGTCATGCGCCAGGAAGTGATGGCGGAGGCATTGGGCGCGAGCTACATCATGATCGAAGGCGGCCACGTGTACTTCGATGCACTCAACAGAAAAGGGGACCCCACCGCACCGGCGATCTTCGGGGCGACTGGAGTGAGACGATCCAGGGAGGCGCGCAGGGAAAGGCTGTCGTATGAGCTGTTCGCCAAGGGTGTGGTGGGGCCCGTGAAGGCTGGGGATCTGCTGAGCATCGCACCGGTAGGATTCCGCATGGCCAAAAGTCCCAAGGTCGACGCCTTTCCAATCCTGCATCGTGCGTATGGAGAACATCTGTTCGGCGGCGAGGGACTCGTCGACTACTGCGTTGTCAGCGTGCTGTTCAACTCCGGCGATTACTCGATGTCGCGAAACCTCTACGGCGCAAACAAGCTGATGAATGGGCTGTTTCCCGAAAACAAATACGGCGTAATTCCCATCTTAGGCCCCCGTGCTGACATCTCAGGCGTGACAGGCATCGAGGCGACGTTCGATTCCGATGGGGAACATGTCTTCTGGGGCGGCAAAAGGATGCACGCCAGAGACGCGATCGCCAAGATCAAGCCGGCATTCGAGCGGGCGGCAGCGAAGTTGCCTTTCAGAGCGGATGGCGTATTTGTGTCGGCAAGGCGTGACGGCAAGGACTATCAGGTTTTCCTCATGGACACGGAAATCTTCGCACCGGTCAACATCGAGACGACTGTCGCGACCACAGTTCCGAACCTGGCTTGTTACGACGAACTCACAGGGGGACAGTTGGAAGTTCGCGACAACAATGTAACGCTCACCGTCCCCGCTGGGGCTTTCCGTCTGCTGCGATTTGTATCTGAACAATAGAACTAACTTAATGCTGGGACTGACCGATCACTCTGCCAACTTGGAAGGCAACGGCGGCCATTCCGATCAGTCGAGTCGCGTTCAAGCAGTGGTCAACTTCTTCGGACCGACAGAGATGGCCGAATGCTATAGCGAGAGTAGGCTGGACTGGCTGTTCCGGCTGCTTCTCGACGGAACGCCGGACGAAGTTCCCGATCGCTACAAGGCATCAAGCCCGGTGACGTATGCCAGCCAAGACGATCCGCCGGTGCTGACAATCCAAGGCGATCTGGACGTGATCGTACCGGTCAGCCAGGCAGATTTGCTCGACGCCAAACTGAAAGAAGTGGGAGCTTCCCACACGCTGATGATCCTGAAAGGCCAACCGCACGGAATTCGAGGCAAGTATCAGGAGGAAGCGTTCCAAGCGACATTCGCGTTCTTGGATAAACACCTGAAAGGGCAGTGAGCGGAAACGTTAACTCCAAGAATGCGAGCGCAAACGGGAGCGGACTCTCGTAAGGAAAAAAACGGCGACGAGCGTTTTGTGGTGTGCTATATAGATCTTGCACAGGTACTAAGAGAAAAACGTCGCTAGCACTTAGCAGCGCCCGACCACGAGGCAAGTCAATCTCAGCATTTGTTTTTCCACTACGATTTCCACAATCCGTGCCGATTTGTTGCGTGATTCTCTCATTTTCAACAAGATAAGTGTTATCGCAAGATCACTCTTCTCAAGAAGGCTGGATTCGTTTCGAATGAACCTTCCAGAGCAACAACCACTCGCTCATTACGGGTAAGGAGCTGAAACATGAAGGGAACTCGGTTCGCGTTGACTAGTCTTGTTTACCTTATCACTTGCTCGGTGTTGACGATCTCATCCAGTTTGCACGCGAGCGAGAAGTCGACGACGTCGGTGACCTTGCTGTTGCCGGGCATGCAGTTTGATTTGAAAGACCCAACGCTTTCTTTCGGCACGGCGCAGAAGACCAAGAAGGGCATGCGGTGGAATGGATTGATCGGCGCGTTGAATTCGTCGGGCCATCGCTTCGGCGGAGTTGTTCGCCCGCGGGGAGCGGACTTGAGTCTTCCGAGATGCTTGGACAAAAAGGGCGTTGTGGGCGATCCTCGCAAAGCAAAGCTGTTTGCGCTGGACTACTCGTCGAGCGCCAACGTAGATGGGCTGGCGTACAAAACGTTGGAGCTTGCGGCGTGCCTCGAATCGTTGCGGAAGTACACGGGGTGCGACAAGGTCCGGATCGTCGCGTTCAGCGCGGGCGGTCTTGTGGCTCGCGTTTATCTGCAAAGTGCTTTGCCGAAAGTGGCCTATGAGGGCGACATCGATCGACTGATTACCATCGCAACTCCGCACTTGGGCAGCACCAAGGCAGAACATTGGGGCGACTTTCTGGGCACGCGAGCGTCGTGCCTCAAACCTTCAAGCGAATTGGTTCGCCGATTGAACGATGATTTGGAACTGCCAAGAGATGTTCGTTACGCCTCCGTCGTGGTACGCGGCGTCAAGGTTGGTGTGACCGGGCTGCAAGACAAGAAGCAAGATCTGTTTGAGCGTTTCGTTGACGAGAAGTTTCTCAGCAATCTGCCGCTGGACTATCAGAAGGGTAGCGACCAGATTGTCAACGTGTGGAGTCAAAATCTGGCAGCGACGAACGCCGCGCGGAAATATGAGGCCGCACACAAACGCCCCGTACAATTTGTGTTGGCACGCGTGGACGATCCAACGCCGAGCGATTGGGTGCCCTACGATACCAGCGTCCACGAAGTCGCGCCATGCGATGGATCGGTCATCAATCTGGTCAAGTCGTTGTTGTGCGACGGCGCGGAATGCTGGGACGGCCTCGGACGCAAGTCGCGTTCGAGGACGATTCAGCGTCACGCGTCGAACTGTGCATATGGGATCGTTGAAGATGCGATGTCCCAGAGACACAGGTATTCGGAAGTGTACGACACCAACATTACGAGCCTTCGCCACCAGGGAAACAAAGGCAGTGTCTACACGTTTACGTTTTGCGGCAAATCAAAATCACGATGGCGCGCGATGTCATGTGCTGGTTCAACGGCGGAATTCGCCGGCTGGATGCACCTCAAAATCGATAAGTACGGCCGCGTCGTGGATTGCGACTATCGGGTCACAAAAAAGTAGCCCGGAATCACTCGCCTTCTTCGAACCACGTCACGTGAACGCTGCCATTGAGCATTTGCCAGCGAATGTCGTTTTCAATGGCCAGAATGTCCAGCATCACATCCAGTGGCATTTTGTGAAGAGCACACGTGACGGAGTGCCTACGAAGCTTGTCGTCGTCCGTGGGAAACGTCATTTGGATTCCGGTTTTTTCCTTGAGAAAATCGGCAACGGTTTCAAGTTCCGCATTTCGCACAACAAGTCTCAGATCCGTCGTTGAACTCAATTTGTCTCGAATGTCCTTTGGGAATTTCTTTCTTCGCTCGGCGCGTGATTCGCTGAGCTGTTGCATTTGGGCAACCTGTTTCTCCTTGCCGACGTAAATGACGTCATTGTCGGCGTCCCAAGCCAAGTCGGCCAAGTGCGACATGTAATCCATTGCCCAGCCTAGCGATGTGCGACGCACGTCCATCGTGATGCTCGTCTCCCGTGCGGAACTCAACACGTAAAACGGTACTCGGTGACGATCACCAAAGTATTCGAACACGTCCACCAACGGAGTTTCAATGAATTCAAGGCGCGTGTCCTCAGCCAATGCCTTGGCGACCGAAGAGTCAGCCTCGGCTAGCCGCGCAATGCGCTGGGCACGCGTGTCGTTTCTTTTGCTGAAAGTTTTGATGTCTTCTTTCGACCCGATGATGATGTGTTGTTCTGAGACGGCCCAATCGAACTTCAGCAACATGGACATGCGCGTGAGAATGAGGTGAAGTGGCCCGTCCATCGTCAACGTGACGGGTTGCTGGCCAAATCCCTTCAGGAGTTTGACCGCCATGCCGTGTCGATCACTCAAATACTCACACACGTCATACAACGGCGTTTCGATAAAATCGGATTTGCTGTCTTCTCGCAACGTCGCGTGAATCGGATTCTCATCTCCCGGAATTTTGGCCAAACTTGTCGTAATCAAATCATTTGTGGCTTTGATGCTGTCCGGCGAGCCGATGAAGTACGTCTCGCCTCGCAAATCGTCGAATCGAAACGGAGTTTCTTTCAAGACCGCTTGAAGCACCTCTTGCCAAGTTCCTTCGATATGGATTGTCGTGGTTTTGGCATACTCCTGAACCTCCTCATCGACCCAGATCGACAGACCAATCTGATTCTGAAGATCGGCGACGGCCTGTCCCAAGGCAACGCCCTTGTAGTCGACAGACGTTGTTCTTCGCAGGAGACTCATGAGGATCTCGTCGTTAGTCTTGCCCGCTCGGCGTGCCGCCAAGCGGTAGTATTGCGACGGCGCGCGATGCAAAACAGCTTGCAGAATCGGATCGGACTCCGTCATCGGCGACGATCGTTTACAAAGATTTCCGATCGCCGGCAAAGTGAACGTCCATGAACCCGCGATCTGAGCCGTTTGAATGTTTTCCACCAGTTGCTCAAGCAGTTCGGACCGCCTTTTATGTTCTGGCGGCAGCCCACCAGAAATGTAGGATTCAAAAACTCTGATCTGCCAAGCCAAGTCTCTCGCGCTCTTGCCGCTACGACGTTTGAGAATGGAGTCCAACAGATCAAAGTCAAGTTGATCTTGTTTGACGTGACCTGACCGCACAAAACCGAGATAGCCGAGCGAGTACAGATTGATGAACTTCTCGTTGGCTTCGATCCGCTGTCTCCACGGCGCGGAGGGATCTTCGGCACGTTTCGATGCGATGACCGTTTCAAACAAGCCGCTCCAAATCTCTTTCCGTTTGCGCCATTCAAACTGCCACGGCATGCCAAGGACTTCCTTGTATTTGCGAGACATCCTGCGAAACGCCGCGGCATCGTCGCCTGGGCTTGTTTCAAATTCCTTTTCCAGTCGCGCGACCAGGGACTTCGGCGTTTCGCCGTCCCTCAGTTTCCAATCGCGACGAGCAAGGCTGGCCACACCCGTGATAAACGCTTCCTCAGGATCTGCTTCACCACGTTCGACCATGGACATCGCCGCCTCAAAGAAAACTGCGTCATGTTCGGACAGGAGCATTTTTTTAACGACGGCCTCGGCCTTGTTTAGGAGCGCGCGAGCCAAGATTTGCCGCCTTTGCTTTTCGGTCATTTTTCCACCAAACGGATCTGCTCCGACACCAAACGGGTCCGCCGCGCCACCGGCTCCACCGCCAAATGGATCTGCCGCCACCAGGCGTCGCCCTTGGCCTGCAAACGTCACGAATAAACAAAGACATGCCACGAACCAAGCGTTGCGATTGGCCATGATCAACCGGTTCATTGTCGACATGATTACGTTCTCCCGTTTCAATTCTTCGCACCCTGAGCGTCTTATTAGAATTGAACGTGAGTTGAATGTCACGATCTCTCGCCGTTTTACGCGGGACGTTCAGAAGAGTTTAAATGTCGCGGTGTGAATGATGGGTGTGTTTCACCGCTGGGGGGCGGTCATCTAAATAGGCTTACGCGATTTGGGCCGATGCCGCTTACTTTACGCAAGCGGCGTTCACCTTCAACCTGGATATCTGCCCGAAAGATCTTGCATGCCACCGCGTTCATCGCGGCGGTACTTGACCTTTCCCCCCATGGATTCAGGTCAAAGGTGAAAACTACCGCAATGAACGCGGTAGCATCGCAGCGCTGGCACGAATGAAGTCAGGTGGAAAGTGAAATCCGCGGGAATGATTCCCGCGGCATCCGGTGGTCCAAATTCCCGCAAGGCTATTAAGGTGGATACCATCCGATAAACGGCTCCCGGCAAAAATTCCAATGAGTCAAAAATGCAGACAGAATTCCTGAAAAACAAGTTCGGGGCTGATAAAATACTCTCACACAAACCGCTAACTCCATTCCTACCTCGACGAGCACTCCAAATGAATTATTCAATTCGCGTTGTCGTCTTGACGGCCGCAATTCTCACCAGTTCTTCACACGCTGGCGATTCGATCCGCGGCGACTCTGAGATCGTTCCCAAGGGAGCCAAGTTGGAAACGCTCTGGGAAGAAGGCGGCTTTACGGAAGGGGCCGCGGCTGGTCCCGATGGTTTGATGTATTTCAGCGATTTCGCGCAGCCCTTTGATTCGGGTCCGGCGCGGGTCATGAAGTTTGATCCCAAGACCGGCAAGACCACCGTCCATTGCCCCGACAGCAAGATGGCGAATGGTTTGATGTTCGACCGCAAAGGGCGACTGATTGCGTGTTGCGCATCGCCGCTGGGTGGTCAACGAGCGCTGGTTGAGATTTCATCCGATGGAAAAGTGACAACGATTGTTGGCAAGTTCGAAGGCAAACGATTCAATTCGCCCAACGATCTAGTGGTTCACCGTTCGGGTCGCATTTATTTCAGCGATCCCAAATACGTCGGTCCCGAAAAAATGGAACTTGATTCGTTTGACGTTTATCGACTCGATCCCGGCGGCTCGCTGCATCTTGCTACGTCAGACATCGACAAACCCAACGGTGTTATCCTGTCGCCAGATGGAAAAACGCTTTACGTCGCAGAAACCGACAACGGCACCGCACAGGCCGACGTCGTCAAAGGCGCCAAGATGGGGCGGATGACTTTGAATTCCTTCCCGATCAAGAAAGACGGTACGCTGGGCAAGAAGAAAGTCCTCGTCAACTTTGGCAAGAACGTCGGTATCGATGGAATGACGGTCGATGTGAAAGGCAATATCTACGCGGCCGTTCGATCCGCGAATCGATTTGGTATCAGGGTCTTCTCGCCTGCTGGCAAAGAACGCGCCTATGTCAAAACGCCGACGCTGCCCACGAACTGTTGTTTTGGCAAAGGCGACCAATCTAAGACGCTGTATGTCACCGCCGGCAGCGGTTTCTATCGCATCAAGTTGAACATCGAAGGCCACCATCCTGCGATCGCCGAATAACGTGGACACTGAAGGATGACAGACATGGAATGGGGACCAGCGTCAGCGGAATTCCTGAAGAAAAAGCGGATGGGCCGGGATTCGAACCCGGGGTACCTTGCGGTACAGTAGTTTTCAAGACTACCGCCTTCGTCCACTCGGCCACCCATCCTCACTCCAGGGACAGTATTGCTCCCAAGTCTACTCAATCAGCACCGCCTCGCAAATGCAATTCGGAAACGAGCGCGGCTTCAATCCGCGACCGAAATGCTTCGTAAGATCGACGGCAAGTTGTTTGACCAACAGTTCACCATACTCAGCCCGTCCTTCTCCCTGCTCGCACCATCCAAAAAGTTTTGTCTTCCATGGCACTAAATCCTCTTGCCGGCTTCCTTGGCCGATACCGACTTTTCTTTGAGACGGCTCTTCAGCATTCGACGAAACTTCGGATTGTGTTCCAGCAGGCTGTCGATCAAGTCGTCTTCTTCGGACAGTGGAACCAATTGAAACGATGGCACGCCGTTGACCGTGACGATGACCGGTTCGTCGTGGCACGTGCGACCGTACTGGCTCAAATGTGCCTTGGCTTCACTCAGCGGTATCACTTTCATGGCCGGTAAACTCCTCGCCTTGCACGAACAGCGAGTTGCCTCGCTTTTCGCCCACAAGAATGATGGTGACTTCTTCGTTCTTTTCGTCCACGTTGAACAAAACGCGATACTTGCCGAACAGCCGCAGTTCCCGTTCGGCGACCGGATTCGATCGCAACGTTTTCATGTTGCGGGATTCCAACAACGGGTCCGCCGCCAATTGCTGCTCGGCTTCCCTCAACAGCATCCGGCCGTCTTTCTTGCCGAACCAACGAAGATCGTCGATCACGGATTCTTTGAGTTCAACTGTCCAACTCATTGCCGCGATTTTACTACTTGACCATAATTATGGTCAAGTGGCGTGTAGGCCATAATCGAGTTGTACCCGCGGCGTTACATGGCGAACGCCAGCCAAGTAAGGCACGCCGCGCGTGCCGAAATGGAGTAATCCACAAATGGGAATCGTCTGATCAAGAAATCTGGCAACTGATGCTGGCAGGGGCAGGGCGTGAAAAGACAAACGAAAGCTTGAGTGAGTAGAGGGCATTTCAAACCCCCGTAGAACTGGCCCGGCGCGAAGTTAAAAGATGGATCGATCGCGAATCACTGACATTTTTGAATTGCAGTCTATTCGGCAGTGTCGATGGCGGGTAAATTGCACCCATCAGGACATGCTTATGTGATCAGTGTGTTTCTCAAGGAGAAAAATGTGATTACCGGTCGGATGATGATCATGTGCATGTTTGTGGCGGCAATCTCCGTTACCCCGGTCGACGCACAAACGCCATTTGTGTTTCGCGATGTTGGTGACGAGACGGGCTTGTTTCCAGATGTCGCGGGAATCGCGGGGCATGGAATTGGTTGGGGCGATGTGAATGGCGACGGTTGGCCAGATTTATATGTCGGGACGTTCGGCGGGCATCCTTATGGTTCCAAGCCCAACCAATTGTTCTTGAACCGCAAGGGGAAGTTTGAACTCGATCCACAACAACATCTGCGTGTGTTGGGACGAGCGAACGGAGCCGTGCTCGCCGACCTGGACAACGACGGCGATTTGGATTTATACGCGACGAACCACGCGATCGATGGCAAAGCGTATGGCCAACCGCACTATGGCGAACCGAATCATCTGTTCCGCAACGAAGGTGGTGGCAAGTTCACCGATGTTTCCCGTGCCAGTGGTACGTGCCCGGCAGGCATCGCAGCTCGCAGTGTCGCCGTGGTCGATTACGATGGCGACGGGCTGCTCGATCTGCTGGTCGGCGAGTGTTTCTTTCAAGGCGGACAAAGCCGCACGCGGCTGTATCGCAATCGTGGCGCATTGAAGTTTGAGAATGTGACGACAGCGGTCGGCCTTCCCGAAAAACTGACGGGGTTTGGTGTGGCGGCTGGTGACGTGAACGGTGACGGCTGGCCGGATTTGTTGGCCGGGGGTCGGAAGCACGGCAATCGGTTGTTCGTCAGCGACGGGCACGGCCGGTTTCGCGAAGTGCCCAAGTCACACGCCAACTTTGTGTTCGAATACAAGGACACGCCCGACGACACTGCGTGCGGCGTTTGTTTCGGCGACGTGAATCGCGACGGCCGAGCGGACATTGTCATTGGGTCGCATTTCGACCGGCCGTGGTGGACCGGCGGTGTGGCGGTGCGGCTGTATTTGAATCGTGGCGTCAGCGACGGTTGGCCACGGCTCGAAGATGTGACGCAGCGCGCCGGCCTGACTCCGCTGCCCATGAAATCGCCGCACGTCGAGGTGCAGGATTTTGACAACGACGGCTGGCCCGACATTTACACGAGCATCGTCAAATTTCGCGGCAAGGAAACGCACCCTGTCATCTTTCGCAATCTTGGCACAAAAGACGGTCATCCCAGTTTCAAAGAATTCGCTTTGGCCATAAACAATTTTCCCACGGCCGAGGATCGCAAGATGGCATCCGTCGGTCCGTTCTTCGAAAAAATGGAACGCGAACACAAGATCGTTTATACCGCGCCCGGACCAAGCTGTGACTTCGACCGCGACGGGCGACTCGATTTGTTCCTGGGCAACTGGTGGGTCAAGCAACGATCGCTGCTGCTGAAGAACGAGTCGAAGGCAGGCAACTGGCTGCAAGTTGCTGTTGTGGGCGGCGACGGCGTGAATCACGACGGCATCGGAGCGGTCGTGCGCGTCTATCCGGCGGGCAAACTCGGCGATGCCAAATCGCTGTGGTGTGCTCGCGAAATCGCAGTTGGTTATGGGTATGCATCCGGGCAAGAGGCACTCGCCCACCTCGGACTCGGCAAGATGGAAACCTGTGATGTCGAGGTTATCCTGCCGCACGGCAACGGTCGAATTGAACGCAAAGGTGTCAAAGCAAATCGACGACTGAGTATTGAATCTCGAACAAGGAATTCCGAATGATGAAAAAAGTGCTAACTCTGCTATTCGTTTCGACGGCCATGATCGTCACTGTCCAAGCCGAACCGATGCCCGAGAAGTGGATCGAGGCAACCGCCTACGTTGTGCCCAAAGAAACTGCGACCGAGGGCGAGGGTTACTTCGCAATCATCGAAGGGCACAACGGTCGCCTTTACATCGGCACTCACGCCAACGCGGTCAACTCGTGGCTGGTCGAGTTCAATCCGGCGGCCGAGAAGATGAAGATTGTCGTCGACGCTCACAAGGCGATTGGCAAAGATCTGAAAGGTTTTGGCTCGCAATCGAAAATCCACACACGTAACAACACCGGCAAACTGACCGGCAAGATTTACTTCGGCACCAAGCAAGGATATCCGAACGCAAAGGAAAAGCGGGAAGATTATCCCGGCGGCTACCCCATGGTCTACGATCCGAAAACGGGCACGACCAAGGTCTACCCGATTCCGGTTCCACATCACGGCATCAACAGCATCACGCCCGACGAATCCCGCGGCGTGGCGTACATCTCGACGTGCTCCGATCATCGACCCGGACCGGGCGAGAACTCCATCTTTCTGATCCTTGATTTGAAGACCGGCAAGTACCGCGAGTTGATGGACACGGAACATTTTTATGGATTCATCGTCGTGGATTATCTAGGTCGTGCGTATCATCCGATCCTGGGCGGCGATATTGCTCGCTACGACCCGGCCACCGACAAGCTCGAACGGCTAAAGCAGACGATTGACGGCAAACCGCCAACTGACGCGACACGATTGGCGCTGAATCCCAAGCCCGATCCGATCAACTGGGACATCTCGCCTGACGGCAAGACGTTGTACGCACAACCGATGAGGGGCAACAGCCTGTTTGCTTACGACCTGACCGCCAAAGGAAACACGCTGCCCGGCCGCTCGCTGGGCACTTTGATTCCAGGCGCCAAGAGTACAGACTGTCGCGCCATGTGCGTCGGTCCGTCAGGTTCGGCATGGTGCGCGGTCACCGAACGCGTGGATGGTATCAACTTGCTGCACCTGGTCCGCTTTCGACCAGGCGACAAAGCGCCCGTCGACCTCGGCGCGGTTGCCGTTCGCAATCCGGACTTTACAGAGTTCGCCAGCCAAGACGGTAAACAGTTGCCCTTTCACGGCGGTTTCCCGAAACTGAAAAACGGCAAGACCATTACGCGCTACGTCATCCTCGGTGTCTGCGAAACCAAGGACGGCAACGTCAACATCCTGGCATTGCACCCATACAGCGTGCTGCAAGTCCGAGCTGCGGATGTTTCTGCGGCCGGTTCGTAGACATACAATGCCGGCATACGCAAAAGAGTGTGGTGGACTGCGCTTTTCCAAACACCGTCGCCTTCAGCTTGCCGTCAGACGATTTGCTCGGACAAGTCTTCGCCTGTTATCACGGTTCAACGTAGCGCTGTCGAACTAAGTTGAGAAGAAGATCTTATGAACCGAATTGTTACGCAAACTGACGCTCTTGATTTGGATTCTCCTGGTCGTCGCGACTATTGGGTCGCCTTGGAGCACGACAGTATTTGGGGCGATCACTTAATTCCGCTCACCGTTTTTCTTGGGCCTGATGCACAGCCGGATCGTGGCCTGGTGGCGTTTGGCTCCAACCACGGCAACGAATACGAAGGACCGGTGGCGATCAAGCATTTACTGCACGAAATCAAGCTTGACGATGTGCGTGGGCGGATCATTCTGATGCCCGTGCTCAATCCGTCAGCATTTCACGCGGGCACACGGGAAAGTGCCGACGATGGTGTGAACTTGAATCGCGCGTTCGTTGACGGCGCGGGCGTCACGCCCGCTTTGGCGGGAATAACGCACCGCATCGCTGCGTTTTTGCGCGAGTCCATCTGGCCGCGTGTGCATGTTGTGGTCGATTTGCATTCCGGTGGCGATGTGGCGCGATTTTCCCCGTGTACCAGCTTTCATCCATTGGACGATCCTGAACAATCACGCGTGATCGAAGACACAGCCCGCTGGTTTGGCACACCGCTGATCGTGGTCTACCAAAATCAAACGCCGGGCTTGCTTCCCAGCGAAGCCGAACGATTGGGAAAAATCACCGTCGGCACGGAATTAGGTTGGGGCCGAGCGGTCAGTGCCGAGGGCGTGCGCTACGGGCGGCAAGGTGTGTTGGCCGCGGCCATTCATCACGATCAACTTCGCGGCGAGGTTGAACCGATCGGCTATCACAAAGACGGCACGCAGCGCAAAGTGGCGATGGTTGATCGCGAATGTTTTACCGTTGCTCCGTTCGCCGGACATTACGAGCCGTTGATGGAGTGTGGAACGAATGTCCGGTGTGGCGACGTGATCGGACTGTTGCACGATTTCGACCATATCGATATGGAACCGTGGCCCGCCCGCGCCGGAGTGGACGGCGTCGTGGTTGCTCAAGCCTGGGTCGCCCCGATCCAACGTGGTCAGCACATCGTCGTTGTAGGGCGCGAATGCTGACTCAAGATAGGGCGTAATGCGTCAACAATGTGTTGCCACAATGTCCAAATCCCAATGACCAACGGGGCCGACCGCAATCGTGTTTGGGCATTGGACATTGGCGCTTGGTCATTTCAGTTGATGGCGACACACTAATGTGGATTATTCACTAACCCGACGCGCAAGCGAGGGGTCTTGGACGTCGCCCCTCG
>CAYFJO010000077.1:0-32542 GCA_964343305.1 uncultured Pirellulaceae bacterium
TCACAGAGAACATTACGTCGTTTGGACGGCGGTTCATGAATAATCCGGGCTAATGTGGCACTACCGAGTTACGAAAGAGGGGGGATTGTGCTTGCTGAAAACAGAGTTTTATTGCTGTGGAATTTTCTTGCGCAGATCGGCGATGATCTCACTTGGCACGAAGCGTGCGAGCTTGTCGTCGCTGGACAACGGCGTTATTTGTTTGATCAACGTACTGGAGACGTGAGCGAACTGCTCGTCGGCCATGAGAAAGACGGTTTCGATGTCTGCGTCCAACTGACGGTTGGCCATCATCATCGTAAACTCGCCGGCGATGTCGGTCAGCGGGCGGAGCCCGCGAACCATGATCCGCGAATTGCACTCGCGAACGAAGTTGACGGCCAGCCCGGTGAACGTCCGCACTTCGACGTTGTCGAGCGACGCGGTGGTCCGTTGGACGAGGTCGATGCGTTCCTCCGGTGAAAACAACGGCGTCTTTTCGACGTTGATGCCGATGCCGATCACGATGTGGTCGAACAACCGGCTGCTACGCTGGATGACACTGAGGTGGCCAAGCGTAATGGGGTCAAACGAACCCGTGTAGACGGCGGTGCGAAATTCTGAGGTGCTCATCTCATCACGATATCACACGACACGGCCCAGTCGCAACCAAACGTCCAGCATTGTGTATGCTGTTCGAGCATCTTGGCGTGCATCATAATGGAGCACGCGATTGAATGTCTTTCACCCGCTGAACAACACAAGAGGAGAATCTCCATGCCTCGCACCACAATGTTCGAGCACATTTCAAGACCCAATTTCGTCGTAGCTGCGTTCGCCAGAACGCGGATTCTCTCGATGTTCGTCCGCACTCTGGCGAGTGCAGCTACAGTTTTGAAATGCGCTCTCGTCATTTCTGTCTTGTTGGGACTGTGTGGCAACGCGTCCGCGGAAACCATCATCCACTGCGGGAGGTTGATCGATGGCCGGGACGACACGATGCGAGAATCGATGTCGTTGGTGATTGACGACGGCCGAGTTACTGCGGTGCGGAAAGGATACATGGAGGCGAGCGCAGACGCCACGTTGATCGATCTGAGCAACTACACCGTGATGCCGGGATTGATGGACATGCACACGCATCTGTACTCCCAGTTTCACAAGAAGGTCTATTCCGACAAATTCTTCATGAATGAGGCTGATTATGCGTTGCGATCGACGGTGTACGCCAAGCGAACGTTGATGGCCGGTTTTACGACGGTACGCGAAGTCGGCGACAATGGTGTGAATTCGGTGTCGCTTCGGAAAGCGATTGACAAAGGGTGGATCGAGGGACCGCGCATTTTTACGTCTGGAAAATCACTCGCTACGACGGGCGGACATGCCGATCCAACGAACGGCTTGTCAGGCGACTTCCGGCGCGATGCCAGTCCGGTCGACGGCGTCGTCAACGGCGCGGACGATGCCCGCAAGGCGGTCCGTCAGCGATACAAGGACGGTGCCGATCTGATCAAGTTGACCGCGACCGGAGGCGTGTTGAGTCTCGCCAGCAGCGGACAGAATCCGCAATTCACGGAAGCGGAATTGCGCGTGATCGTCGAAACCGCCAAGGACTACAACATGACGGTCGCCGTTCATGCCCACGGAACCGAGGGAATGAAACGTGCGGTGTTGGCGGAAGTCGATTCCATCGAACACGGCACTTTTATGACCGACGAAGTAATGGAGTTGATGAAGGAACGCGGCACCTATCTTGTGCCCACGATCTCGGCGGGCGTGTGGGTTGCCGAAAAGGCGAAAGAGGCGGATTACTTTCCCGAAATCGTTCGCCCAAAGGCCGCGTCGATTGGACCTGTTGCGCGGCGAACGTTTGCCAGGGCTTATGCCGCGGGGGTGAAAATCGCGTTTGGCACAGATTCCGGCGTTTCGGTTCACGGCGAGAATGCTCGTGAGTTTGAACTGATGGTTGCCGGTGGCATGCCGCCGATGAAGGCGATTCAGGCCGCGACGCTGCAAGCCGCGCGGCTGCTCAAGATTGAGGACCGGCTGGGGACACTGGAGCCCAAAAAGATTGCCGACGTTGTCGCGGTCAAGGGCAATCCGCTGGACGACATTCGTGCGATGCACGACGTTGTTTTCGTGATGAAGGAAGGGAAGGTTTTTAAACACGATGAGTGATTGGATTCGCATTGCCGCGGTGGAAGATTGCCCGCCAGGTTCCGCGTTGGAATTGGTTGCGAGCGAGCGAATGGTCGCGTTGTTCAATGTCGATGGCCAATTCCATGCGCTGGACGGAGTTTGCCCGCATCAAGGTGGGCCGCTGGGCAAGGGCGCGTTGAACGGCTGCATCGTGACGTGTCCTTGGCACGGCTGGCAGTTCGATGTTTCGAGCGGCCAGCATCAGACAAGCGCATCGTTAGTTCACCCGCGCTTTCCGGTCAAAGTGGAAGACGGACAAGTTTTGGCCCAGATGGACTCGCCCTGACATTGCCCATTGACGGCCCGCTGAGACGGACCTACAGTGGACCCATTCTGCGATTCGAGCCGTTCTACCCCATCAATGCTTTGATCCACATTCGTCCCTACGAGAATTGCGACCCGCCGGCGATTACGGAGATTTGGCGAACTCATCCGCCATTGCGTGGACTGGTCCAGGCTATGTCGACCGCGATGTTGGAGCAGTCGATTCTCTCGAAGCAGTACTTTGATCGAGACGGCTTGCTTCTCGCTTTTGACGGTGACGAACCGGTGGGGTTCGTTCACGCGGGATTCGGTGCCAACGACGCGTTCACTTCGCTGGCAACCGATCGCGGAGTGATTTGCATGCTGATGGTCGTACCGCGACCGGATCGTGCGGTGATCGCACAAGAGTTGATCGCTCGCGCCGAAACGTTTCTCGGCGATCGTGGCGCGACGGATGTGTACGCCGGCGAAATCGATCGATTAAATCCGTTTTATTTGGGCGTCTACGGTGGTTCCGCGCCCACAGGGATTTTGGTCAGAGACCATTTTCAATTCGAATCCTTTCAATCTGCGGGGTTTGTCGAACAACGCCGCTTCCAATTGCTGCATCGCAGCCTGGTTGGGTTCCGGCCGTTGGTTGATCGAAAGCAGATGCAACTTCGCCGAGCTTATCACATCGAATCGAAGCTTGATCCGCCGACCGACAACTGGTGGCAAGCGTGCACGATCGGCCATGCGCTCCGCGTTCGATTTGAGCTTCGACATCGCGCAAGCGACGAAACGGTCGGACAGGCCACCTTTTGGGACATGGAACCGCTGGCACACAATTGGGGCGTCCATGCAATGGGGCTGACGGAATTGCAGATCCAGGAAACGTCACGCCGACAAGGTCTCGCAACATTTCTGCTGGGCGAGGCTCTTCGACAACTTCAATCCAACGGCATTACCATGATGGAAATCCAAGTCGATACGTCCGACGACGTGGCGGTAGGGTTGTCCCGCAAATTGGATTTCGAAATGGTCGACGAAGGTGTCTCGTTTCGAAAGCCTGTGTAGCGTTGTAGACTTCCGAAGTTTTCCGAAACTTCGGAAGTCTGGTGCGGACCAACACACGAATTGGACACCACCCTAAACCAGATTCGCTTGGCGGCGACAGAGCTTGTAGAGTACGATGAACTGAAGTGCCAGGATGGTCCATGCTTGGGCTCAAACAAAAGGTCGCAATTGATGCAGGTTGCCGCGGTAAACCGTCCGACGATCGCCCCGTTGGAGATGCCCGATCGGTTTAAAACGGAGGTTGTCTACTTCATGACACCGGCCGGCGAGCCCGGTGTGCCGAAGCTTGGCCAGGGGGAATACTGGATTCGTTTGGACCAGTCGCGCGAGTGGTTGGACTCGATGGTCCTGGAAGTTGTATCACCGTTGGACGCCGCCTCGAAGGCCGAGATCGAGCTGTCCGAAGATCATGAAACATTGCTTGACTGGCTGGTGTCGAATGAAGTGGAACATGTTCGGCTTGAGGTCTGATCGAGCGAGGAGTGCATCATGTTTATCCTGCTAATCACAATGACGATGACGGCCAACACTGACAATCTCGCGCCTGGGCAACAGACGAGGACGTTGGAAGTGGACGGCCGTGAACGCCGCTATATCGCTTATTTGCCGGAGAAGAAGGACGATTCTAAACGCCCGGTGGTGTTAGTGTTTCACGGCGGCGGCTCGACCGCCGAACAGATGATTCGTTTTTCCGGAATGAACGACAAAGCCGACGAGGCAGGTTTCATCGCCGTCTATCCGGTGGGCACGGGACTGTTAAAAAACGTTTTGACGTTCAACGGCGGTAACTGCTGCTGGTATGCGGTGAGACGAAAAGTCGACGACGTCAAGTTCGTTGATCAATTGCTTGACGATTTGAGCGCCGTTGCGGCGATCGACGAAAGGCGGATTTACGCCACGGGCATGTCGAACGGTGCCATCATGTGTTACCGGTTGGCATCGGAGTTGTCCGAGCGGATTGCCGCGATCGCACCCGTTGCCGGGCCGATGGGGGCCGACGCTTGCTCGCCCAGCCGTCCGGTGCCGGTCTGTCATTTCCACGGCACGGATGATGAGTTCGCGGCCTACGAAGGCGGACCGGGCAAAAGGAGCCGTACGCAGACGGACTTTTATTCCGTCAAGCACTCGATCGACGCATGGCGGAAGGCGAACGGTTGTACGCGGACACGCAAGGACGTGTTGCCTGTCGAAGTGGAAGACGGGACTTCAGTTGTAAAAACGTCCTACACCGGCGGCAAAGGTGGAGCGGAAGTGGTGCTGTATACCATCAAAGGCGGTGGACACACTTGGCCCGGGCGTGCCGCAATCCTGCGATACCTTGGCAAATCGACAAAGAACTTGTCGGCGAACGATGTGATGTGGGAGTTCTTCCAGCGTCACGCACGTAAATAACTTTGAGGAGTTGACCGTGAGAATTCGTCTTTGTTGCGTGCTCACCCTGCTGGTGATGGGACGCATCGGCTTTGCTCAAGTCGGACCTTTGCAGTTGATTGGCCGGGCGGTGGAAGACGCAACCGACGAAAAGTACAAATCAATCGGCGAAGCCATCGGACTTTTCTATCGGGGCGACGTCGTTGGAGCCGGGCGAATGCTGGACGACGCAAAGAGGGCGAATCCGGAGTTGCCGCCGGGAGCTGTGATGTTGGCACAGTTGTATTTCGCGGGCAATCAAATCAATCAGGTGCGGGCGCAGCTTGAAAACGCAGTGACAAACGACCCCAGTGACCCGGAAGCCTATTTGTTATTTGGCGATCTCGCGTTGCGCGAAGGCCGAACGACGGATGCAGAAGCTTTGTTCACCCGCGGGATGACACTATGCCAGCGACTGACGGGAAATGAATTTCGTCAAACGTCGCTCACGCTCAGCGGCTATTCTGGCCTGGCAGCCGCCGCAGCCAGACGCGGCCAATGGGCCGTTGTCGAACGCAACACGCGATCCTGGCTCGAACTTGACCCCAACTCAGTGCCGGCTCGTTCACAACTTGGTCGTGCCTTGTTCTTCTTAAATAAGCCGCAGTCGGCGTACAAGGAATTCCAGACGTTGCACAAGGCCAACCCGATGACGCCGTTGGCCGAGATCAATATGGCGCTGTTGTATGAAGAACTCGTCGCACAGGGCGACGTCGCGAAACGTGCAAGCGCATCGAATGCCATGCGAAAGGCCGAGGAAGTGGACGCGGAGAACCCGTTGACACGCCTGGCGGTTGCGCGATGGGCGGTGGACGCTTGTGAATTGGAGATGGCCGAGCGAAATGCGAAAGCCGCCCTGGAAATCGATGGGAAATCGTTGGACGCCAAGTTGCTTGTCGGTGTGATCGCCCGCCATCGTAAGCAGTGGGCGGAAGCCGAAGCGATGTTTCGCGACCTGCACTTGCTCGCGCCAGCGAATTTCGAAGTCCTTCGACACTTAGCGCTAGTGCTGGCAGAGCAGCAGGACCCGGCGAAACAACAGCTTGCGTTGAGCTACGCTGAGTTGGGCTTTCGCGCGAATTCAGACCTGACCGGCCCAATGGGGCGCGAGGCAGCGGTGACGCTAGCGTGGGTTTTCTTCAAGTTAAGACGGCAAGCCGACGCCTTTGGCACGGCTCAAAATGCCTTGCGCGCAGGGGACATCGGTGACGAGAGTACTTACATGGTCGCCAGGATTGTTAGCGACGCGGGACAGCCGGAATTGGGGCTCCGATTGCTTCAGCCCGTGCTTGCAAAGAAGCAATGCTTTGCATTTCGCGAAGATGCGGAACGGCTGCTGAGGCAGTTGAAGAGCACGGAGTAAGACGATCCAAACAGAACTACAAAGACGGCTACAACGGAAGATACTCGAATCATGATTGGCTCTAGATGAAGTTCATTGGGGCAATTTACATGTCTACAATTTTTTCTCAAAGTTTAGCAATTATAGCATGGCGCGATCGGGGCCGCACTCTTAGCGTTCGCGAAAGAAACATTTGAAAACCACGGTTGCTTGAACTGAACTTGTCGATCCTGCATACTTGTACGGACTCAATCTCTCTCAAGAACAAGTTTTCAGTTGGCATAAAGAATGAAAGCAATCGCAACGGCAATCGCAATCCTGATTCCGACCAACGTCGTCGCCGCGGAAGACGGCGCGCGGCGAATCAAGTTCTTGAATTACGAAGACTGCATCGAGCTTTCCAACCAAGATACCGTCGTCGTATTGGGTCATCATGTCGGCGGGCGAGTGTTAAAATACGCGCGGAACGGCAAGGACTCGCTCTATCTCAGCCCGTCGGAAGCAACGTGGGGTACGCCCGATGCGCCAACAAGACCACCTTCAAGTGTGGGACGATTTGACATCGGTCCAGAACTCTTGATTCCGCGACGCGATGTACTTTGGTCAGGCCAATGGTCGGCTGAAATCAGCGGGCCACGGGCCGCGCGACTGACGAGTGAGAAAGACAACGCCACTGGAGTCCAACTAATCCGAGAGTTTGAACTTGCCGCTGACTCGACTCATTTGCGCTGCACGCAGATCATTAAGAACGTGTCGGCTGAGACCAAACGCTGGAATCACTGGAGCCGAACGTTTGCAAAGCACGGCGGCATCGTTGTGGTCCCGTTGACGCCCCAACTCTCCAAGTTTCCGGTTGGCTGGGTAATGTATGAAAAGGGGCACCTGATCAACTTTCGCCCTGAAGATCCTGCAGTACGGCAACGGAACAGTTGTTTAGAAGTCCTCAAGCCAACGCGATTTCCAAAGCTAGGCATGGATTCGTTTGCGGGTTGGTTCGCGTATCAAATGCCGAACGATTTGCTGTTCGTAAAAACCTACAAAGCGGACCCAAAGCGCGTTTATAGTGAGGCTGCAGGCATTACGATTTCGATCTGGTATCCTGATAGAAGTCGAATTCCCGCTTGCGAACTCGAACCGATCGGCCCGCGAGAAGAGATTGCGCCTGGCCGTAGCGCATCCTTCACAGAAAATTGGTGGCTGCTCGCCAACGAGTTTCCGGCCGCGGGCGACGATCTCGATATAAAGCGGCTCACGAAGAAAGTTAGGGATGCCACGGGCAGCGGATAAAGTAAACGCTTGCCTGCGGCCGTCCAGTCAGTGGAAGGGTCGCAAGTTGCTTCTGCCCCCGATTGCTTTGTGGATGGAATCCGAGGAGAGCGGGACTGAGGTAATCGTGCGCCCCTACTCATTCTTTCAACAGCATGTCGCTGATCTGGCGGCCGGTCTTGCTCAGTGGTAGCTCAGTCAGCTTTGATGGCTTCGTCCATTTCCATTCACTGCCGTTCTTTATTAGATTGCCGGAGACTTTGGCAGACTTGTAGCAATAGAGCGTGATTCGGAACCGAGTGACACCGTGCTTGATGGTGCACCAAAGTTGCTGCGGCTCGATCGCTAAACCGGTCAGTTGTCTTGTCCTGAGCGCGATCTCGTGCGGTTTTGGCGAGGCGTCGTTTAACTCCAGCGGAAAGCGTGGAAAGTCCCACATGCCGGCCCAACGTTCAGCGGGATCACAGCGACGCAACAAGATTTGCCCTCGGCGTCGAATCACAACAGTCGCTTCGTGAACGTCTTCGTATTTGGGCTGACGCTTTTGTGCGGGAATGCTCTCCTGCAAGCTATGTTCGAACGTCGGACACAGCGACATCAGCGGGCACTGCTCGCAACGAGGGTCGCGCGGTGTGCAGACTTCGCTTCCCAGTTCCATGAGCGCTTGGTTAAAGTTGCCGATGTTCTTTTGGGGCAACGCTAGTTCGGCCGCTTCCCACAATAAGGTCTGACCTTCGCGGCTCGACGTTTCACCTTCGTAGGCGGCCAAGCGACTGAAGAGACGGATCGTGTTGGCTTCGAGAATGGGTTGGCGCCCGTCAAAAGCGATCGACATGATCGCCCCTGCGGTGTAACGACCAATTCCGGGCAACGATTTGATTTCGTCAGCGTCTCTTGGGAACCGCCCGCGATGATTTTCAACCACAAGCCGCGCGGCGCGATGCAATTGCCGGGCGCGGCGATAATAGCCGAGTCCTTCCCACAGTTTCAATACCTCTTCTTCGCGGGCCGCGGCGAGCTTGGCGATCGTGGGCAGTTTTTTGATGAATCGATTGAAATAGGGGATGACCGTGACCACTTGGGTCTGTTGTAGCATAATTTCGCTGACCCAAATGTGATACGGATCGAGCGTTCGCCGCCAAGGTAAGTCACGCGCGTTGCGCTGAAACCAAGTGTTGAGCTTTCGCCGCAAAGACGCTCGCCAACCCGCATCGTCAAATCGTGTTGATGGGCGAAACACGTCGCTCATGAGTTGTCGAATCCTTTCCAAGCAGCGATTCCGAATCGTGTAGCGAACTGAGGATTGTATGGCCCAGATTTCGACGAAACAACCATGGTCGGATTGTAGAACAATTGTCCCAATTGTTCCGCAAGCAATTGGGACAATTGCTCTACACTGCTCGCCAATCGTTTACGTTATAATCTGCGTGGTTCAGTTGGAACGAAAATCAAGGAGCGTCAAAATGCATCGATTTTTGGTTGTGATTGGTTTCGTCATCGGAAGTTCGATTGTCACTGGTTGCGGCTCTGGGGAGAATTCGACTGACGTGAGTCCACCAGACGAAACCGGCGCGATTATCCTGTCGAGCACAGCGTTCAAGGCGGGTGAGCCAATCCCCGAGAAACACACGGAGGACGGTGAAGACTTGTCTCCGCCACTGTCTTGGACCGGCGTCCCGGACAAGGCGAAGTCGATTGCGCTGATTTGTGACGATCCGGATGCGCCGATGGAAGATGCGTGGGTTCACTGGGTGATTTACAATCTTCCCCCAGATACCAACCAATTGCCTGAAGGCATCGGAGATGAAACAACGTTGGATGAACCGGACGGCGCGATACAGGGAATCAATGACTTCATGACGACCGGCTATCGCGGTCCGGCGCCGCCAAAGGGCAAACCTCATCGCTATTTTTTCAAGATATTCGCCCTGGATACGATGTTGGACTTAGATGGCGACAAAGTTGACAAGCGGGCTCTTATGAAGGCCATTGTTGGCCACGTGATGGAGCAGGGAGAACTCGTCGGAACGTATCAGCGCTAGAATATCTCGCTGACAGAGACTCCGAATCCCGGTTCGTCACGCAATTGAATCGCCCCGTTTTCAATCTGCGGAAAACCGTCCACGGACGTGAACCACGTTCGTGGCGATTCGGCCAACGGCTCTGGTTCAAGTGCCGCAATGGCGTGCAGCGCGTAGGGCTCGCAGCCTCGATGTGGACAGACGATGACGCCTGCTTGTTTGGCCATCTTGTAGATTTCAATCAATGTCGTCAGACCGCCGCACCAGTTGATGTCCGGCTGGACGAAGGCGTGCAAGCGCCGATCAATCAGTTCCCGAAATCCAGCGGCCAGATATTCATGTTCGCCCCCCGCGATCGGAACCGGACACTCGCGAGCCAGCGTTTCGTACAGATCCAAACGATCCGGCGGAACCGGTTCCTCGATCCAGCGAACATCGAATTCGGCAACGGCCTGGGCAACACGAAGCGTTGAATCGACATCCCAACGAGCGAAGGCATCGATCATCATCATGCCGCCAGCTCCGATCGCGTCTCGGACGCGCCGCACCAGATCCGCGACGTCGGTGGGATTCGGACGATTGCCAAATCGCTCGACGTGCAGTTTGACAGCGGCATGGCCGGCGTCAATCGCTTGTCGTGTCGCGACGTCGTCGAACACGGTGGCATAGGTTGGAATCCGTGCGGCTAAATCGACATCGGGATTCAGCAACTTTGCGATAGGAGTTTCCGCACGTTTGGCCCGCAGATCCCACAGAGCGAGATCAACACCGCTGATCGCCATGACAACCAGCCCGCCCCGTCCATAGAACGATGTTTGGCGGCACATCTCGCGGTGTAGTTGCTCGACGTTGTCGGCATCACGCCCCAGCAGCAGGTCGCTGAGCACGGTTTGAATCACATGAATTCCCGCCGCCCCGCCGCCACCCACGCCGATGCCCGTTAAGCCGTCGTCCGTCTGGACTTCGACGACGACTTGGCCCAACTGGGTCCGCCAGTCCTGTGGCGCTCCTGGAGTTGGCGGTTGAACGGCGCGAAGGCGGATGATTCTCATAGTATCAGTTGCCGACGACAGCCGCTTGAGAACTTGGAACGATCGATTCCAGCGCATCGCCAAGGGCACGGATTCCCTCGACCAATGCTTCGTCCGGCACGACCAACGGTGGACAGATTTTGATGGTCGGACGGTTTACTTGGAACAGCATGACCCCATGTTTCACGCCGGCCCAAGTCCAATCACGCGCCAGCTCACGACTGGGCCGACCCGTTTGCGGATCCTGGACATGGATTGCGTACACGAGTCCCTTGCCTGAGATTTCGGACACAACCTTTGGATGCCGTTGTTGGAGTGATTCGAGTTCGGATCGTGCAACGGCGCCTTTACGAGCGGCTTGCTCGACCAGGTTTTCATCCTCAAGTATTTTCAAATTGGCCAGCGCGGCGGCGCACGATAACGGATGCGCCGCGTGGGTCGTTGTAATTTCCGCGGGCGGCAGCACATCGAGAACTTCGGACGGCCCCAGCACGGCGGCCAACGGCAGCGTCGATGTGACGCCTTTGCCGACGCATATCAAATCGGCACGCACGTCGTAATGCTCGTGCGCAAAAAGTCGTCCCGTGCGGCCAAAGCCGGTTTGAATTTCGTCGAACACCAACAGAACGTCGTTCTCGTCGGCCCACTCGCGCAGACGTTGGACATAGGCCACCGGCAACGGCAAAGCTCCCCAACCCTGCATCGTCTCGACAAAAACGGCGGCGACTCGGAACGACTCGACTCCCGTTTGATTCAGATTCGCAACGTGCTGGTCGAACAGATTCTCCCAATCGGCCGGAGTGAACGATCGTGTTTCCGATGTCAACCTTGGAAACGGCAGATGATGAATGGCTGAGTCAGGATGCCGCAACCACGGCTTTTGAGCGCTACCGCCGGACAATTGATGAGCGCCGAGTGTGCAGCCGTGGTAGTCGCCTTCGAAGGTCAAAACGTGGTATTTACCCCGATCGCGGCGCATGCCCCATTCGCGCGACAATCGCAGAGCGGCTTCGATCGCTTCAGAACCGACGGTCCAGAAATAGACCTTGTTACATGCAGTTGGGGCGAGGGCCAGCAGCCGCTCGGCAAGTTCGATACGAATGTCGGACGCAAAACTAAACTGTGCCAACAAACCGCAGTCCAGGTGGCTTCTGAGTGCCTCGCGAATCGCTGGATGACCGTGCCCCGTGTTGGCCATGACCGCGGTGGAACTAAAGTCAATCCAGCAGTTTCCTGCATCGTCGGACACCTGAAACCCTTCGGCACGGTCCCAGATAATTGGTGGCTGATAACAGTTGACGAGCGGAAAGAGCTGGGACGCCTTGGCCAGCCGATCCCTCGATCCTGGTGTCGGCAACGGCGTGGCGATGCGGCGGTGTGCGGTTTCGATCGGCGGTGTCGGTTCGGGTGTCGACACAAACGTGTTTGCCAGAATGGGAACGTCGGGCGATTCCATGTTGCGACTCAGAGTTTCGTGTAAACAATTGAAAGCGATTTAGTTTATCATAGAACCGTGGTTGAAGCCGGGTACTACCAATCACTTGAACGGCACGGTACACCAGTTTAGATTAAACTAATAGGACTTCTCGTCGACTTCGAATATTCTGGGCTCGTCTTATGTCGAACCAATTGATCAAAGTGCTGCTGGCGATTGGCAATCGTAATCATGCCGATGTGATTCATCAGCATGTCGCGCAGTTGGGCGGTCCGTCGATTGAAATCGAGCAGGCCGATTCTCTGGAATCGACGCTCCAACAACTAGGCCGAGGCGGGATGGATGTCGTGCTGCTTGACACAGCACTTCCAGACGCGGAAGGGCTCGAAGCGATCCAGAAGATTACCGGGCAACATGCCGACGTGCCGATCGTCGTTTTGCTGCCGACGGATGACATGGAAACGGTTCAACAGGCGCTGAGTGCCGGAGCGCAGGAGTTTCTTTGCAGGCAGAAGCTGTCGGGTGAATCGATGGTGCGGCTGTTGCGCGTGGCGGTGATTCGCAGTCGAGCGCGACAAGGGACGTTTCCTGCCGAAGTGCTGGGTGAAAGTGAGAACCGAATTCGCGCCATCATGAATGCGGCGATGGATTGCATCATCACGATGGATCCGGACGGCCACATTCTCGAATTCAATCGCGCGGCGGAGAAAACATTTGGATACCGCGCCGAAGAAGCGCTGGGCAAGGACATGGGCGAATTGTTCATAACGCCCGACGTGCGGCAACGGCAACAACGCAGCTTTGACATGTATCAGGCGACGGGCGGCGGGTCGATGCTTGGGCGGCGGGTGGAATCTCCGGCCTATCGCAAGGACGGAACGGAGTTCGTTGCCGAGATCGCGACGCAGCCAGTGAAAATGGATGGCGGTCTGGTGTTCACCATTTTTCTTCGTGACATCACCGAGCGAAAAAAAGCGGACGATGCAATCAGGCAGGAGGTTCAACATCGTCGCCGCATCGAAGAAGCATTGCGGCGCGAGCGCGACTTGTTGCAAGCGCTGATGGACCACTTGCCGGATTTCATATTTGCGAAAGACGCGACCGGACATTTCACGACGGTGAATTCGGTGTTGCTGAAGCAAATGGGCGTCACGACTCGTCGCGCGGTGGTTGGAAAAACGGATCAAGACTTCTTTCCACCCGATTTGGCGGAGCACTTTGTGACCGACGATCGGCAAGTGATGCAATCCGGCGAGGCACTGTTGAACCGCGAAGAGATGATGCCCGATGGCGATGGTGCTCCGCGATGGATCTTGACGACCAAAGTTCCACTGCGCGATCGGTCGGGCAAGGTGGATGGGCTGGTGGGGATCAGCCGCGACATCACCGCCCGCAAAAAGGCCGAACAAGAGTTGGAAGAAGCCAAAGAGGCGGCCGAGGCGGCCAGCACGGCGAAGAGCGCGTTTCTGGCCAACATGAGCCACGAGATTCGGACCCCCATGAACGCGGTCATCGGCATGGCGGAATTAATGATGGAAACGAAACCGTCGGCGACCCAGGCGGAATATATCGAAATCATCCGCGATTCGGGCGAGTCGCTGTTGATGTTGATCAATGATATTTTGGATTTTTCCAAGATCGAAGCGGGTAAGTTAGAGTTTGAACGATCGCCATTCGCGTTGCGTGACAGTTTGGCACCGACAATGAAATCGCTGGGAACGAGGGCGCATCGCAAGAGCTTAGAGTTGGCCTGCCATTACTCGCCGAACGTTCCCGAGTCGTTGATCGGGGACGTGAATCGATTGCGTCAGATCGTCATCAACCTGGTTGGCAATGCGATCAAGTTTACGGACGAAGGCGAGGTTGTGCTCGACGTTTCTCAACAGTCGCAGACCAATGGAGATGTGGAGTTGCACTTCGCGGTGCGCGACACGGGGATCGGCATCGCAGAAGCGAAAGTGGAGAGCATTTTCGGTGTCTTCGAGCAGGCGGACATTTCAATGACGCGACGCTTTGGTGGGACGGGCCTGGGATTGACGATTTCGTCGCGGTTGGTGGACATGATGGGCGGCAGAATCTGGGTCGAAAGCGCGGTAGGCCAAGGGAGCACTTTTCATTTTACGTCGCGCTTCGCGCTGGGCGAGGCAGACGATTCTGTTCCAGTTCCACCCGCGGATGTCACCGATGCGCGTGTGATAGTAGTCGATGACAATGCAACGAACCGGCGAATCCTGGAAGAAATGCTGACGCTTTTGAAGGTGAAGCCGACAGTTCTGTCGAGAGCCGATGAAGCATTCGCCGCCCTGTGTGATGCGGCGAGCACGAGCCAACCGTTTGCCGCGGTGGTGTCGGATGTCAACATGCCCGACGTCGACGGTTTCATGTTTGCTGAACAGATCAAGAAACATCCCGAACTTGCGTCGACGCCGGTGATTTTGTTGACTTCGGGCGATCGACCGGGCGATCTCGGACGCTGTGCGGAGATCGGAATCGCTGCTCACCTGCTCAAGCCAGTCAATCAATCCGAATTGTTCAACGCGCTCGCTTCGGCTCTTGGAGATCAAGAGCATCGTCCCGTGGTCGAATCGAAAAGGCCCGCGCCGAGTACCGCCGCTACTGGCCCACTGAAGATCTTGTTGGCGGAAGATAGCAAGGTGAATCAAAAACTGGCCATCGGCTTGCTGAAGAAAGACGCTCATCAAGTCACGGTCGTCGAAACCGGCTCCGCAGCGGTGGAAGCCGTCTCGGAGGAAAGGTTTGACCTCGTTTTGATGGATGTTCAAATGCCTGAAATGGACGGCTTGGAAGCGACAAAGGCGATTCGCGAGCGCGAAAAGGAATCGTTAGGCCGAATTCCCATCATTGCAATGACCGCCCACGCCATGGCCGGCGATCGCGAGTTGTGTTTGGACGCCGGCATGGATGACTACATTTCGAAACCGATTCGCACAGCTTTGCTTTACGAGAAACTCAGCGCGATCAACCCGCAAGTCGCGATCGATCCGCCAGCCGCCGAATTGGACGCCGCCGCCTCTTTCGATTTGGAGAACTCCAAAATCGCCGAGGCGGCTCGTGGCGACAAACAGTTGATGAAACAAATTGTGTCGGCGTTTCTTGATGAAGCGCCCCAGTTGTTGACGGACATGCGGCAGGCGCTTGCGGATCAAGAAGCGGAGACGCTGATGAACGCCGCGCACACGATGAAGGGCGCGGTGCGGGTCTTCGATGCCGAGTGTGCTGAACAATTGTCTCGTGACATCGAGCGACTGGCCCGCGACGAGAAACTCGAACAGGTTGCGCAACTGATCTCGAATTTGGCCCAAGAGGTCCAACAAATGCATCGTTGTTTCACGGAATTCATCAGCCAGTGCGACACGACGCAAGACGCGGTTGAATCAACGGCGTGAGACAACTAGAATCAATTGACCCACCTGTGATTCCGATCAGTCCTCCACAAACTCAACACCAACTCCATTCTCAACCGACGCGAACGCTACCATGCCCGAATACGAATCGTTCCATGTTCGAGATGAAGGTGCCGTGATCGTGATTGAGTTCAAGCACCAGGAACTATCTGGGATCGCGGTTCACGACCGTCTGTCCAGTGACTTGAATCATCTGATTGAGGACCGACTTCCCGAGCGGCTGCTGATCAGTTTTGCAGGCGTCAAGATTGCAAGCTCGGATGCGATTGGGGTTTTCATTCAAGCTCGAAAACAGTTGAAGCCATCGGGCGGTGTCGTAAAAATGTGCTGCATGCACGAGAACGTCCGTTTGTCGTTTCAAATTCTGAAGTTGGAAGGTTCCTTGTTCGAAATTCTGGAGTCCGAAGCGGACGGCATTGCGGCGTTCGACCGTTAAGCACTTCGCCGCGCCTTTTCTCGCTGTTCATCAATTCTGTCATTGAGAGTCGTTATGGGTTCCAAAGCACGTCTGTTGCTTGCCGAAGACAGCCAGACCCAGGCGATCCATATTCGCGTATTTCTCCAGGAACGTGGATTCGAAGTCGAAATGGCGGCCAATGGACGGGAAGCGTTGGAGCGGATCCGCGAGAATCAGCCGGACGTGGTCGTGACGGATTTGGTCATGCCCGAAATGAATGGACTCGAATTGGTCGAAGCAATCCAGCAGGAATATCAACGGCTGCCCGTCGTGCTGATCACGGCACGGGGCAGCGAAGAGATCGCGACTCAGGCGTTGCGCAAGGGTGCGGCAAGTTATGTTCCGAAGAAGATGCTGGAGAGCGACCTGATTCCGACGTTGGAACGTATCTTGGAAGTGCTCCAGGCGGAATTGAACAACCATCGCATCAGCGAATATATCGCGACGATGCAGACCGAGTACCAGTTGGAAAGCGACGATTCGCTGGTGCCGCCGTTGATCGCTCGGTTGCAGGAAGACATGAGACAAATGGGAATCTGTGATGAAAACTCGATCGTCCAAGTTGCTACGGCATTGGACGAGGCCTTGACCAACGCGATCATTCACGGGAACTTGGAAGTCTCTTCGGAGTTGCGAGCGGTGGATGACGGCAAACCGTATCTTGATTTGATTTGCGAACGCGCGAAACAACCACCTTATGCCGAGCGGCGGGTCTCGGTTCATGTCAGTGCGACACGCGAAACGATCTGTTTCGCGATCAAGGACCAGGGGCCCGGTTTCAATCCAGACGAGATCCCGGACCCCACGGATCCAGCGAACCTGGAAAAGGTCAGCGGCCGTGGTTTGTTATTGATTAACGCTTTCATGGACGAAGTGTCGCACAACTTGACGGGCAACGAGATCACAATGGTAAAACGGCGAGCCGCCGAAATTGCGTGAAATGTGGTTAAGCAGCGGTGTCGAGAGCGCAGACCCCAATACTCGGTACTCAGTGCTCAGTACCCGCTACTCCCGCATTTGCTTGTCCAGCGGATGGTTGCCAACACGGATCCACTCGCCCTTTTCGTCTTTGTTCCGTGCCCCAGGTCCAGGATCGGCCGATGCTTGTGGGGCAACCGGTTTGATCGACGCGTAATATCGAACCTGCGGCCGCGATCCCTGCCATTGCATCCAGTCGGCCATCAGCCGCAACGGCTTGCGTTTCTC
Source organism: uncultured Pirellulaceae bacterium (assembly GCA_964343305.1). GTDB lineage: Bacteria > Planctomycetota > Planctomycetia > Pirellulales > Pirellulaceae > CAYFJO01. The sequence goes on from CAYFJO010000077.1 coordinate 17,092, forward strand.
CGGAACAACGATGCTGTCGCCTTTCTGCAAGACAAGTTCATGAGCGCCCGTCCAGCCAAACCACGAATACGCCGACGTGTGTGAGGGAATCCAGTGCCCTTCGGCTTCCGTGTCGTTTAAATAAAACTCCGCCCAGTTGTGGTTCGGCACCCAAACCAATCGCGCCGGGATGCCGCTGACACGACACAAGGCAACAAACACTGCCGCCCGCTCCTCGCAATCGCCAACGCGGTTCTTTAGCGCTTCGATGACACTCGTGTAAACACCGCGCTTCGCACGAATGTTTTTCCACACCCAGGCATGAAACGCCTTGGCCCTGTCCCACGGATGCTCGATTTGACCAGCGACTTCCGCGGCGAGATCCTTGACGGCTTTCTGCCGAGTCTGAATCCCCGGGCTATCGTACATGTATCGCTTGCGAAACTCCTTCGCGAACGCCTGCTCGACAGGAAACTGGTCCTTGGCGTAACCCTGATGTTCCTTGTGCAGAGTCATTTTGTAATGGGCGATTGCGCCAACCGATTGGCCTTTGAATAAGGACGGCGCGGCAAGATGCAGTTGGCCGGCCTCGCTGGTCAGTTTGCGAACTTGAGCGCGACAGCCTTGCGTTTCGATCCGCACGTCGTCAACTCTTTGTTCAGGCAATTCCAAAGGTGCCGCGGTGGTTGCTTGAACCCCAGAAGCATTGCCTTTGCCTTGCAGTTCCACGCCAATGCTGACTTCGAATTGCCGCGGTTCCAAATAACCGGTTTGATTCTCCGGTGGTTTTTTCCAGATCCATTTTCCGTCGCCCACGACCGGAATCACGCTATAGGTTGATGCGGGCTGAACAGATTCATGCAGCACGACGGAATCAAACCATCGCGCGGCACCATAAGACGTCGCACCAGCAACAGCGGCCGTGCGAAGAAAATCGCGTCGATTCATTGCTCTTCTCCATTCCAATCTTGCCCTTCATTAAATTAAAGCAGAAGGACTGGGCAATGGTCAAACGGATTTGCACTTGGAACAGCCGCCAGTCTCCACGCGACGATGGAATCAACGCCCGGTTCGCAGGCGGTCGCCCAGCATGTTATCGACGTCGGGGATGTCGTAGATTTTGCTCGCGACTTTATCAACCGGATAGTCGAGACGTCGATAAGTCACGGTATTCTCTTTCACGTCGAGGATCACGTAACACGCTCGCGGGTCGTTATCGCGAGGCTGGCCAACGGAGCCGATGTTGATCATCAATTTGTCGTTGCCCAGTTGATAGGTGAAACCACACTCGTCAGGCGTGATGAACTCGCGCGACAACGTAAACACACCGGGGATGTGCGTGTGTCCCTGGAAACTGTATTTGTCAACGCGATTGAAAAGAACGTCCATTTTTCGTTGATTGTAGACATCCTCCGGAAACACATATTCATTCGTCGGTTCGCGCGGAGAGCCGTGGACAAACAGAAAATCACCCTCCTCGTGGCGTCGGGGCAATTCGCCCAAAAAATCCCAGCGGCGGTTGATCACTTCCGGATCGTCGCTGCCACTCTCAAGCTGGTCGCGAGTCCAATAGATCGCCTGCAACGCAACAGGGTTGAATTGATCGGGATCGAACAAAGCCGCCTGGTCGTGATTGCCCAGGATCGTGACCCGGCACTCTTCCATGATGATGTCGAGGCATTCGGCTGGATTGGGCCCATAGCCGACAACATCGCCCAAGCAGAAGATCTCAGAGATATCCTCGCGACGAATATCTTCCAACACCACGTCAAGCGCGTCGAGATTTCCGTGGATGTCGCTAATGAGGGCCCGCTTCACGTTCTGCGATACCTTTCTCTGTCGAACGGTGCAAAGTTGCTAGGAACTCAAAAACCCCCAAGTCTACTTATCCATACTAGGAGGTGCAATGTGAATGGCAAGACCGTGCGGGGTTGCTGTAATCCCGCAAAGTCGAAATGCTAATAGATGAAGTATTTGTCGCTCGGCACCGCTTGTGTCGTCCAACCGATTGTCGTACAGAGGCATGAAAACCTCGACCTCACTAGAACTCTTGCTGGAAATAACAGATTTAACGTTGCCGATTATCAACCCTTCGTGGGGAGTGCGACTTGTAACAATTAGTGGGATTGGAAACCGTTAGAGTGATAATCTTGTCATTGGAAACGTCGTCGTTGCATGGCTCCATCGCCGCATACAAAGATGACCAGCTCATCGAGTACGTGAAACTGTCCGACCAGCAGCGGACCGCTCAGTCATTAGCTCCGGCTGTTGCTCAACTGTTGCGTCACGTCGGCTGGCAACCAACCGACGTCGAGTTAATCGCCGTCACCACTGGTCCGGGCTCATTTACCGGCTTGCGGGTCGGAGTGACAATGGCCAAGACTTTCGCTTACGCAACCGGGGCCGAAGTCATTGGTGTGAACACGCTGGACGTGATCGCTCACCAAGTGCCCGAACAATATGATGAATTCACTTGCGCGCTCGACGCCCATCGAGGCCAGTTGTTTCGCAAATCGTATCAACGAACAACGGACGGCCTCGTTGGCAGCTCTGACACTGAGATCGTCGAAGTTGATGATTTCATTGCCGAATTGCAACCCGGTTTTATCGCGACAGGCCCGATGTTTGCAAAGCTCGAAAGCCGTCTCAATCCGCAAGTCGAGCTGATCGACAAGAAACTTTGGGAGCCAACGGCGGCCACCGTCGGACAAATCGGTTTCGAGCAATTTCAACAGCGCGGCCCGGATGATCTGTGGGGACTCGTCCCACAGTATTTCCGCAAAAGCGCTGCCGAAGAAAAGGCAGACGCCTCGACCTCATAATTCGGCCAGTGCTTCATTGGCTGCGTCGATTGTTTGCTGAATATCTTCTTCCGTGTGGGCTGCCGAGATGAAGAGCGCCTCGTATTGGCTACATGGCATATATACTCCGCGATCCATCAATGCCCAAAAGTATTTGGCAAAACAATCCGTGTTGCAACGGCTGGCGGAGTCCCAACTCGTCACCGTCTCGGCATTGAAGAATAGCGTCATCATGCTGCCGACGCGTGTGAGTGTGTGTGGCACATCGGCGCTGTTGGCCGCTTCGACCAAACCAGTCGCCAATTTTTCACCCAGCTTGTCGAGCTTCTCGTAAGGCGAATTGTCACGAAGTTGTCTCAGCGTCGCAATGCCGGCGGCCGTGGCGATTGGATTGCCGCTCAACGTGCCCGCTTGGAAGACTTTTCCGGCGGGCAACGTGTGGTCCATGATCTCGGCCTTGCCGCTGAACGCTCCGATCGGCATGCCGCCCCCGACGATTTTGCCAAGCGTTGTTAGATCGGGATCGATGTTGTAAATCGACTGGGCTCCGCCAAAAGCAACACGAAAACCAGTCATCACTTCGTCGAAGATCAACAGCGCACCGTTTTCGCGCGTAACACTTCGGCACGCGTCGGCGAACTCTTGTGTCGCCGGCACGGTGCCCATATTTCCGACGATCGGTTCGAGAATCACGGCGGCAATTCGCTGGCCATGTTGCGCAAACGCTTCCTTTAGGCCCTCGGTGTCGTTGTACTCCAGGACCATCGTGTCCTTGCCCGTGCCTTCGGTGACTCCCGGCGAACTTGGCACACCAAGTGTCGCGGCCGAACTTCCGGCGGCGACGAGCAGACTGTCGACATGCCCATGATAGTTGCCTGCAAACTTGATGATCACTTCGCGTCCCGTATAACCGCGAGCCAAACGAATGGCGCTCATCGTGGCTTCGGTGCCGGAACTGACGAGCCGGACTTTTTCGACGGACGGCACGGCTTCGATGATCAACTCGGCCAACTCGTTTTCGCCCGGTGTTGGTGCGCCGTAGCTTGTGCCGCGATCGATTGCCTCGTACAGCGATTCTTTGACCGCCGGATGACCGTGCCCCAAAATCATCGGCCCCCAACTGCCGATGTAATCGATGTAACGATTGCTGTCGACGTCGTACAAATACGCACCTTCCGCTCGATCGATCACAATCGGCTCGCCACCGACTCCACCAAATGCTCGCGCCGCGCTGTTCACTCCGCCCGGCATCAACTCTTTGGCACGACTAAATAGTGATTTGCTTTTCTCTCGGTTCATCGTTGCTCCTTACGTGGTGTAGGTTTCCGCCTGCCATCCACAATGCAGGCTGGAAACCTGCGCCACGGTCAATCGTCGGACATCAAATCGTCCAACATCTTTTCGGTCCGCGTCATAAACGCCTTGGTCACTTTGTAATGGTCCGTGTCTTCGTAATCAACTTCCTCAATGCCGGTTTCCGTGAAACACAGGATTTTAGCGTTCGGATACGCCATGATGATCGGCGAGTGCGTGGCGATGATCAGTTGCGAATTGCGTTGCACCAGATCGTGCAGTCCCGCGAGGAACGTCAATTGCCGACTGGGTGACAACGCCGACTCAGGTTCGTCCAGCAAATACAAACCGTTGCCGCCGAATCGCTGGGCGAACAAGGTCAGGAACGCCTCGCCGTGCGATTGCTCGTGATACGACGTAGTTCCATACGGGCTGCGCGGGTCGGTTGTCAGCCCAAGTTGGTCGATCATTGTCGCAACGTTATAGAAACTCTCGGCACGCAAGAAGAAGCTGTCGTGGCGAGCCTTTCGCGCGCCGCGGACGGGTGTGAGAATTCTATACAAATCCGAGTGTGATTCGCGGGTCGAGAAATTGAAGTTGCGTGTCCCACCTTCGGCGTTGAAACCGTCGGCCACGGCGATTGCTTCGAGCAACGTTGATTTACCAGTACCATTCTCGCCGATAAAGAACGTCACCTTCGGATGCAACGGCAACACACCGAGGTTCTTGATCGCCGGAATGCAGTACGGATAGATGTCGAACGACGGCACAAAGTCGCGCCGCAACGCGATGCTTTTCAAAAACGGATCGTCGTCCTGGTGGCTTATTCGTTTAGCCAACGAACTACATCCTTTGCCCAGTACGTGAGGATGATGCTCGCTCCGGCCCGCGTGATCGCCGTGAGCGACTCGAGGGCCATTGCCCGTTCGTCGATCCAACCTTTTTCGGCGGCCGCTTTGACCATGCTGTACTCGCCCGACACGTTGTAAGCCGCCAGCGGCACGCCCGGATGTTTTTCATGAACCATGCGAATGATGTCGAGGTAGGCCAGCGCCGGTTTGACCATCACCATGTCCGCCCCTTCTGCGAGATCCAATTCGACTTCGCACATCGCTTGTCCCGCCGAAGATGCTGGGTCCATTTGATACGCCCGTCGGTCACCAAACTGCGGAGCACTTTCGGCGGCGTCGCGAAATGGCCCGTAAAACGAGCTGGCGTACTTCGCCGCGTAACTCATGATCGGCAAATGCAAGAATCCGCCCTCATCGAGGGAACGGCGAATCGCGCCGATCATCCCATCCATCATGCCGCTCGGTGCGATTAGATCAGAACCAGCCTTCGCGTGACTCAGCGCCTGGCGTCCAAGCATTTCCAGCGTTGCATCGTTGTCGACATCCATTCGACCTGTCTTGTTGTTGATCACGCCGCAATGCCCGTGATCGGTGTATTCACAAAAACAAACATCCGTCACAACGAGCAAATCCGGCGCGGCCTCTTTCGCCGCCCGCGTCGCCTGTTGAATGATTCCTTCGTCGTTAAACGAATCCGTGCCTGTCGCGTCCTTTTCACTCGGGATACCAAACAAAATCACACCGCCGATACCCATGTCTTCGATCTGCCGAATTTCGTCTCCCAGCAAATCAACCGTGATCTGCTCATGCGGCGGCATCGAACCAATCGGCTGGCGAGTGTTTGTACCTGTGCGAACAAAAAGCGGCAAAATCAACTTCAACGGCGACAAATGCGTCTCGCGAACCAGGTCGCGAACCGCTGGGTTATAGCGCAGACGCCGCATACGAGTTGTCGGAAAATCAGCCATCATTGCATTAGAATCAAAAACCCGGCATCGGAATAGATGCAAGCGAGTGTTATCCTTGTCGAAACACAAACACCTCAGAATAATCGTCTCAGAGATCATGACAAACGAATACATTAAACTTGGCCGCAACGAAAACCAAGCCCGCGGCATTGGGCAGTATGCGATCGACTTTCTGGCGGGCAAGTTCACGGATCCCGAGGAAGCGGTCTTTCAAAAAGTCGAGCAGTTTCATCTCGACAGCATTGCTTGCTCGGTGGCGGCGCTCGCCTGTCAGATGAACGCACCGATCGTTTTGCGTGGCGAAGCATTTTCTTATCGAGAGGAAAACGGCGTCCCCTGCCTGGGATCGGACAAACTGGTGTCGCCGGAAAAAGCAGTGCTGGCCAATTGTTCGGCTGCGCGGGAACTCGATTCAAATGGGACAAACTTTGGCTACAACCCGCGCACGGGATACACGCGCGGCGAGTTTGGTCATAACGATTTCTACCCCGTGGCGTTGGCAGCCGCGCAGCTCGCCGGTCTGGACGGACGGCAAACGCTCAAGGCAATGATTTGTCTTGACGAAATCCGCGGGCGGTTGGCCGAAGTGTTCGGACTCAAAGATCACAAGATCGACCACGTCATGCACGGCGCGATCGCCAGCGCGGCGGTTTACGGTGCCGTGCTCGGTGCGACGGCCGAACAGATCGAATCGGCGATTGGACTGACCCTCGCCCACTATGTCCCCTTTCGAGCGATTCGGGCTGGTCACCAGCTTTCCGATTCAAAAGGCGCTTCGGCGGCGATCAGTGCCGAAGTTGCCGTGACGAGCATGCGCCGGGCCATGCGTGGCTTTGTTGGGCCGTTGGATGTATTTCGAAATCCACAGGCGATTTTTTGCTTGTTCGAACCTCCGGACGCACCGGACACAAGCCCGTTCGATCTTGATCTCGCGACCAGCGGCTGCGACTTCGCCGTGATGGATATGCACTTCAAACTCGGTTTGTACGAACATCAATCAGCAGGTGCGATTCAAGGCCTGATGGACGTGTTAGCCGCGAACCCTGACGTGCTCGACGACGTCGATCAGTTGGAGAAAATCCGCATCATGATTTACGAACCCGCGTTCAGCATCATCGGCGATCCCGCCAAACGCGACCCGCGAACACGACAAAGTGCCGATCACTCGATGGTCTACATCATTGCCACGTTGCTCCGAAAGGCTTTCGAGACGAAGCAAAGCGGTTGGAAAGAACTGATTTTACTGCCGGCAGATTACGACGACGATGCCTTGTTCGACCCGATGACTCGGCAGTTGATGGACAGAATTGAATTCGTCCACGGTGGCAAGGACTACGACGATAGATATCCGGATGGAATTCCAACGACGCTTCAAATTGAGCACAAAGAATTGGGTTCGATTTCCAGTGGGTTGGTTATGTATCCAGAAGGGCACGCTCGCAACACGAGCGGCAATCTCGATGACTTGTTGCGGTACAAGTTTCAAAAGCTCTCGTCACTTGGTGTCGATGACGTCGATGGGCTTGCTGCGCGGTTTTCTAATTTGTCGTCAAAATCCGCGGCGGAGATTCGATCGCTGCTTGATTTTAATATCAAGCTTTGACATGGACGGATTGGAAATCCGTCCTACGGGAACATGTTTGGGATTTTGAATATCAACAAGCCGGCGGGTGTTACCTCGCGTGATGTTGTGAATCACGTGCAACGCATTGTGCGTTCAAAGAAGGTCAAAGTGGGGCATGCGGGCACGCTTGATCCGTTGGCGACCGGTGTGCTTGTTGTCTGCGTCGGACCGGCGACGCGGTTGATCGAATTTGTTCAGCAGTCTGAAAAAACCTATCGGGGCACATTTTCACTCGGGCGAACGAGCGACACCGAGGATGTCGAAGGCAAAGTTGTCGAGCTTGTCGATCCGCCGGAGCCGAGTATCGAGCAAATTGAAAACGTTTTGCCGACGTTCGTTGGTGAAATCGATCAACGCCCGCCGGCTTATTCGGCGTTGAAAGTTGATGGCAAGCGTGCGTATAAGTTGGCGCGTGAAGGTAAGACGGTCGAACTCAAGTCGCGAAAGATTGTGATCGAGAGGATTGAATTGGTTGCATATGATTATCCGCGGATGGTGATTGAAGTAACGTGCGGCAGCGGAACTTACATGCGTTCGCTGGGTCGAGACATCGCGGAATCGCTGGGATCGGGCGCGGTGATGTCCGCTTTGGTTCGCAATGGTGTCGGAGCGTTTCGGCTGTCGGACGCCTGCGAAATGGATGAACTGAACGCCGACACGATTGCGTCGCATTCGCAGCCGGCGTTGAGTGCCGTTCGCAACTTATCGTCGGTCGAACTTGATGAGGCGGAGATTCGGCGCATTTCGCACGGCATGTCAATTCAAAATTCGAACGAGTTTTCGACCGACAAGATTGCCGCAATCGATAGCAACGGAAAACTCGTATCGATCCTCGTCCGGAAGGACGAGCGAGATCTGCGGCCGATTCGAAACTTCGTTGCGTAGATAGATCGACGGCGGCAATCGTCAAAATCGTCGCTGCCAGCTTGACCGGATACTCAGCGCGAATTTCTTCGTGAATCTTGAAGCGTTTCGCTTTCCTCTGGGCAGTTGCGAGCTACACTTCCCGTGAGGAAAGTAATGCGCGGACGGAATGAATGAGAGTGAATCCGCGACTTGCCCGAATGTTCCTGCCACACTGATGATAACCATCTTTCCCACCAGCGAAGCGGCACGGCTGCCGAGATTTAAAATCAGATTCTTGGCAACTGGCCGACGATAATCACTCCGACAACTTTGATGCGGTGGAAATGCGTTTGATCGAACTTCCACCGAACACAACATGGATCGTTCTCGGGCATGGATTGGCCCACGGATTGCCGGCCCCGTACTGATATGGCCGGCGGTGATTTTGCCAATCTGCCGTCACGATGCTTGAGAACCGAAATCTAAAACTTGATCTTCTTGCGCTTGGGCTGCTGGCCATCGTCATCTTTCTAGCCCTGGCGCTTGTTTCTTATGACCCAGCGGACCCGGTCGCCAAAATGTTGCCGCCGCTGAATCTCCTTTATCAACCCGACGCGCTTGTCTATCCCACGAACGACTCGACTGCGAACGCCTGTGGAAAATGGGGCGCAATGGCGTCGGATTTCTTGCTGACGAACCTTGGACTGGGTGCCTATTACCTGGTCTTTTCGTTAGCCGTGCTCGACGTGCATTTCTTGCGTCGGCGCGATATCGACATGCCGATGCTGCGCGCTGCGGGGTGGATCGCCTCGCTGGTGGGCTTCACCACGATTTTCTCCATGCTCATTCCCACGCTTTCGCCCGGCCCGGTGATTGGCAGTGGCGGCTACCTGGGCGCACTCGGCAGCGGCTTGTTGGAAATGCACTTTGCGATGTTCGGCGGATTGATTCTCGCGGGCAGCGTCGCCGTTGGCGGACTGCTGCTCTGTACGGACTATGCCTTGTTGCGGATCGGATCTCGGGTGGGGCTTGCGTTGCTTGTTTGCATCCCCATGCTCCGTCGATTGCGACCCGCGCCCGCTCGACGAACTTCCGACCTGGACGAAGATATCCTTGACGAAAGCGACGAGGGAGTTTCGATTCGCATCGGTGGCAAAAAAGTTGATCTAGTCGAGACGGACGATGAGGAAGCAGATACGGAGGAAGAGACCGTTAGCGCCGAGGAACTGGACGAAACAGAGTCCGCCGATGAGGAAGAGGTGGAGGAAGAAGTCGCGCCGGTCGTCGTGAAGAAGAAGACGAAGAAAAAGCGGCGTGCGGCGAAAGCTCCGCACTTCAAGGTTGGTAAGGACAAGCAGGAAGACCAGGCCGAGCGTGAACAGGTCATGACCCAGCTTTCCGAAGCCGACCCGGATCGCAAAGAGCACGTGGCCGATTACGATTTGCCGGAGGTTGACCTGCTGATCGAAGGCGAAGACGTTCCGTTCGACGAACAGGAAAAGGAGGTTCGTCGCAAAGCCAAGATTCTGGAAAAGACGTTTGGCGAGTTTGGCTTCAAAGTCAAAGTGGTCGAGATTGAAACCGGGCCGGTCATCGCCCAATACGAAGTCGAGTTAGAAGCGGGCTTGCGGCTTGCCAAGATCACGGGACTGGCCGACGACCTGGCCATCGCACTGCGGGTGCCCAGCGTCCGCATTGTGGCCCCAATTCCCGGCAAAAACACCGTGGGCATTGAGGTGCCCAACGAAGCTCGCCAAGTGGTGCGGCTGCGCGAAGTGATGGAAGAAGCCAACGGCAAAGTCAAGAAGATGCGCATTCCATTGTTTCTGGGAAAGGACGTTTCGGGGAGCGCGTTGACCGTCGATCTTTCAACGCTGCCACACTTGTTGATCGCCGGACGCACGGGAACGGGCAAGAGTGTTTGTTTGAACGCCATTATCTCGTCGATCCTGATGACCCGAACGCCGGACGAGGTGCGGATGCTGATGATTGACCCGAAGATGGTCGAACTCAGCGGCTATGGCCGGCTGCCGCATTTGATGCATCCGGTCGTGACCGACATGCGAAAGGCCGAAGCGATTTTGGCCTGGGCGGTCGAGAAGATGGAAGAACGATACCAGTTGCTCGCGCGCGCGGGTGTGCGTCACATCAGCAGCTACAACCAGCTTGGCGAAGAAGAATTGTTTGACCGATTGGAAGTTGAATCGGAAGAGGAAAAGACGCTGATCCCGCAGCACTTGCCGTTCATTGTGATCGTGGCCGACGAAATGGCCGACTTGATGATGACCGCCGGCAAGGAAGTCGAGCAGCATATCATTCGACTGGCACAAAAGAGCCGAGCCGTTGGCATCCACTTAATTCTAGCGACACAGAAACCGACCGTCGACGTGATTACCGGTTTGATCAAGTCGAACTTGCCCGCTCGAATCGCGTTCCAGGTTGCCAGTCGCACGGACAGTCGCGTCGTGCTCGACGAGAACGGTGCCGACAAACTGCTCGGCAACGGCGACCTGCTGTTCCTGTGGCCCGGCACCAGCACGTTGATCCGTGGCCAAGGCACGTATTTGAGCGACGACGAGATCGAATCCGTCACGGATTCGGTGAGCACGGGCGAGCAGAATTTCGTCCACGAACTGGTCAACATGAAGATTGAAGAGCCCGGTGACGAAAAGCCGGAGGCTCTAAAGAAACGGGACGAGTTGTACGAGGAAGCCGTCGACGTCGTGGTGCGAGAGGGCCGCGGGAGCGTTTCGCTTTTGCAGCGTTCGTTGGGAATCGGTTACGGCAGAGCTGCCCGTTTGATCGACTTCATGGCCGAAGACAACATCGTGGGGCCGTACGCCGGTTCGCAGGCGCGCGAAGTTCTAATCTCGGTCAGTGATTGGGAACGTATGCAAGGCAACGAATCCGAAGAGGAGCAGGCCAGTGGCACAAGACGCCGCTCGAACGTTGTCATCCCCGAGTCCGATGAAGACGAAATTCCTTGGGCAGAGGCCGATGCTGTTGAAGCCGACTTCGAGGAGACGGAGTACGAGGAGGACAGCTACGAATATGATAATGAGACTTACAAAGTGAAAAACGTCTAGTTGGGCGAACGCCGACCGACAGCATTTTTTGCCCGTCGCTTTCTTTTTGGGGGTACTCATAAGCTTGGCTTCATGTCAAATTCTATCGTCACCACTAACCATTGCGTGAATCGAGAACAGACATGAAACAAACAAGCGGTTTTCTGCTGGTAGCGATCTTTTTGGTAGCGGCATGGACGGATGTATTGCGGTCGGACGAGACGCCCGTGAAACGAAAGGCGACCGAAGGGCCGTTGTTTGCGTATCAGAAAGACGGCCTGTGGGGGTTCATTGACAAAACTGGCGACGTCATTTTTGAACCGCAGTTCTCCACCGACTATGCCGAGCCGCGTTTTTCGAGCGGCTATGCGATTGTGAAATACAAGGGTCGACCGATGTATCTATCACAACGCGGTGATGTCGTGGTGCCGCCAAAAGAAGTCTCGGTGCTCTCCGGTTACTCGGGCGGATTGTTTAAAGTCAACATTGGTCAGAAGATCAAGATGGGCGACATCTTGGCCAGCGCAGGCCGGTGGGGATTCATGGATGCCGAAGGAGAGATGAAGATTCAAGCGACGTTTGCAAACGTGGGCACGTTTTCGGATGGGTTGGCATCCGCGGCACAAGTCGTCGCGGGACAGCGTCGGGCAAAGTGGGGGTATATCGACATGCGTGGTGAGTGGATTGTCCCGCCGAAGTTCCAGCAGGCCCAGACGTTTTTTGAAGGTTTGGCGTTCGTGGGCGTGGTGGTTCCAGGCGAGCGATTTGTGAAACAGGCGTGCATCGACACGATGGGCAAGGTGGTGATCAGACCACAATTCGACCAGGCACGCAGCTTCAGTTGCGAATCGGCGGCTGTTATGAAGGACGGCAAGTGGGCCTACATTGACAAGATGGGTGCGGCGATTTGCAACTTCGAGTTTCAAGCCGCGGAACCGATGAAGGACAATGTTGGATTGGTTTGGAAATGGGAGAAGAACGCCAAAGGTCAATTGATCAATTCTCGCTGCGGTTTTCTCAATCGAGACGGGACGCCTTTAACCGGCTTGGATTTTGATTCAGGCTACAGTTTTTCGGACGGGATGGCGGCGGTTCAACGAAATGGCAAGTTTGGCTTTGTCGATACCACAGGCAAGCTTGTTGTACCAATGGATTACATGTCGGTCGGCGCGTTCCGCGAGGGGCTATGCGCCGTTCAGATCGAAGGCAAATACGGTTATATCAACAAAAAAGGGAAAGTCGTCATCGCGGCCACGTACGACTTTGGGCAGCCATTCCATGAAGGCGTTGCGAAAGTGTTTTTAAATCGTGCGAACCGCGAGTACGGCTACATCAACCGTGACGGAAAACTGCTCATTCGTTTTCGCGTTCAACCGCCTCGTGTGCGTTTTTGATCTTCAAGAGCGCATTTCAAAACGTAGCTTGACTCTCCGAGTCGAGCATCTTCCCGATAATGGTCGAGGTATGGTGCGGCTGTCTTACTCAAAACACCGCGCAATGCTGACAACGCAGAGGAACGAAGAGCGCAGAGGAAAGAATTCTCTGCGCTCTTCGTTCCTCTGCGTTGTCCAACAAGGTTTAACAATGTAAATCACGAATAATCCAGGTTAGGGCGCGTCGGGCTTTCGCTCGGTCAAGTCCAGGAGATCCAATCGCGTGTCGAACCGCAGCGAGATAATCACCCATTTCGTCCCCTCGCCACTAGGAGTTGGTGGGCGGTAGTAGGTGAAATACCAAACAACTGGGAATCTCTCCATCTTGTACAGATACTTCAGCAACACCAAGTCCCGTCCGACCGTCTTCGCGCCGATCGCTTCACTCTCAATGAATTTCCCGTAAGTTTCTTCGAGCTGCGAATACTTTCCGATCAACGGAATCACTTCTTCTCGTCCGGACAATGGGCCGTTTGCCAGCAGTTCATTGAAGGCCTTGTCCGATTCGACTTCTTCACGGGCTAGATTTTCAAAAAACATTCTGACGCGAGGCTTGAGCACACGGCCGACGACATCGTCGTCCTGGGCAGCGACCGTGCCCGCGGCGAGAACAAGCCAGCAAGAAACCAATAGGTGGGAGCGTAGCAACATCATGACGAATACCAAAGAAGTCGACGGGCAAACACTTACAACTCGAAACGGATCACACTTCTCTTTTAACACAGCGACTGGCTGGCAACAACTTTCTGCCGCGCGGTTTCCAGCGCCAAAGGCCGAAGTTCCCCGGCAATGAAGCATGAACCAGCCACGCAGACCAGATCGTCGGGTGCTGCCAGAGACATCGCAAGATGCCACGCTTTGACAGGGTTTTCTTCGACGGATATCGTCGGTGACCCGTTGATTGTCGTTTGTTGGCACAAGGCCAGTAGTTCCGCAGACGCGACGTAACGCGGATTCTTGCAATAGCGAGTCAGAATGACCTGGTCAAAACTCAGCAACAATCGGCCCAGCATACTGGCGGCATCTTTGTCTCGGCTCGTCGCGAACAGCAGGATTCGCCGGCATGCCGGAAAATACTCGTCGAGAGTCGCGAGCAAGGCATCGACGGACGCCACATTGTGGGCGGAATCGATCAACACGTTGGGGGACGACGAAACAAATTCCATTCGCGCCGGACAACGGCATTCAGCAAGTCCGCCGCGTATGGCGTGCACGTCAACCGGCCAACCCTGCTGGACGAGACGCCGGATGGTCGCGATCGCAACGGCTGCATTCGCGGCTTGGTGACGGCCCAGCATTCGAAGATGGATCTGGTCCAGGCCGGACACGCTTCCGTTTGGCTGTTCGCGATAGTCCAACACAGCAGGACCGTTCCACGGGTCGTTGATGCTAGGCCCAGCACCGCGAGAGGAATAGTTGAATTCAAAGTCCCGATCGACCTGGAAAAGTGGACTCTCGTTGTCTAGCGCGATCTGAGCGATGACATTTGCTGGTTCTGGATCGGTCACGCCGCTGACGACCGGGACACCCGGTTTGATGATGCCGGCCTTCTCCGCGGCGATTTCCGCGAGCGTCTCACCAAGTTGTTTAGTGTGATCGAAACTAATGCTGGTGATCACGGAGACCAACGGCTGGCAGACGTTGGTCGAATCCAGCCTGCCGCCCAGTCCCACTTCCAGCACCGTGAAATCCACGTCGCTCTGGCGAAAGTGCAACAAGGCCATCGCCGTGGTGATTTCAAAAAATGTGGGTCCTCGCCTGGTCTTTGCTGTTCCGGAGGAAACTTCCCAATCCATCGATTCAACGACGGGACGAATCTCGTTGAGCAAGCCGACCAATTCGTTCGCCGAACAAGGTCGCCCATCAATGGATGCTCGTTCTTCGACATGTTCCAAATGGGGCGACGTGTAGACTCCCGTCCGATATCCAGCCGCCGTCAACATCGACGCAATCATCATCGCCGTCGATCCTTTGCCCTTGGTCCCAGCGACATGAACGATCTTCATCCCCTGTTGCGGGTCGCCAAGCTCCGCAAGCAACTGCCGCATCCGGTCCAGCTTGAACGCTTTGGAGCTGTACGGCATGCTTGTGTTGCGTTCGAAGTCGAAGCGTCCAAAGAGAAACGCGAGTGCTTCGTCACGATTGCGAAAAACAGAAGATCGATCCGTCATGAACTATCGCCTGTGATGGAGATGATCCGGCAGTTTACCGGGCAGCCCGATCTTTGTCTTGGGGCCTCGCAATGAATGACCAAGCTCAAATGACCAATGCCCAGAATTGCCGTGATTGGTCATTGGGCATTGGGATTTGGACATTCGCCATTGGGCATCGGGATTTGGACATTCGCAAGTCCGGGTGCTGCTTGAAATTAGAGCAAACCTCGTCTATTTTGAACGTGGGCCGCCTCAGCAGTGTGAACTTCGGCCCGATTTTTCCAAAGTCCCCGAACTTACGATTTACAACCGCCGTACACAGTACAGGTTGTCGAGTATTCGATTCACGTCGGAGAACCCCATGGCCGCACAAGCCACCGAGACACAAACGGAAAATAGGGCCGATTCCCAGGCCCACGATGACAATGTCGTGGTCGT
>CAYFJO010000078.1:0-32486 GCA_964343305.1 uncultured Pirellulaceae bacterium
GGCCAACTGGCGACCATCGGAACATGGGTGCCTGCATTGGGAGTGCTTCCCTTGCCGCCCTTCACTTCGCCGCCTTTGAACGGCGAGGTGATGCCGGTGTAAGTTCCGTTGTCGCAAGTGAAGATCAACAGCGTGTTTTCGCGAATGCCGAGTTCGCCCAATGTCCGATCAATTTTGCCGACCATCTTGTCCGCATAGGTGACCATGTCGCTGAAGTGCTTGCGATTCCATTTGCCGCGGGGCCACTCCTTGGTCTCTTTCGGATCCCAGTCCTCCGAATCGGGCGTTGGTTGAAATGGCCAGTGCGGCAAGATCATTGGATAGTACGCAAAGAACGGTCCATCTTTGTGTCGCTTGATGAAGTCAATCAAATAATCGCTGACCAGATCGGGCCCGTACTCACCATCGTGGTAGTCGATCGCTTTGCCATTGATCTCCAGACCGGGATTCGGATAACGCGTCGGCCGCCGAGTCAATTGCCAGAGGCAGTACTCGTCAAAGCCGAAACCGTTCGGTCCCTCGAAACCGCCTTGAAGCTGCCACTTGCCAGCAATGCACGTCGTATAGCCCGCGTTTTTCAAGACATTGCCAAACGTGATTTCCTCAGGATGCAAAAGACCAAACTTGACGTAATTTCGAGCGTTGTACCGACCGGTCATGATCTGCACTCGCGACGGTGTACAAATCGGCTGTGAATAAGCGTGTTCGAACCGCATCCCACCTTTCGCCAACCGATCCAGATTCGGCGTCTTGTAGAAAGTCGACCCATTGGCACCCATGCATTCGAAACCCATGTCATCCGCCATGATCAAAACGACATTGGGGCGGGACAATTGTGGTGCAGCGCAGAAACCCTCAGAAGCAATCGCGATCCAACACGTCAAAACGGTTAAGCAACTTTTCACCATAACTTGCGTTCCTATTCGATTTAATTTCGATGTTTGACTTTGCTATGATATCCTCAAGAGCACCTCCACGCCACAACGCAAGATCACCACGGAGAACCGCCGGATGCGTTACACCGATTTTCGAGACGCGATTCGGGATGAACTCAAGCAGAGCCGTGAAGGACTGACTTGGGGAGAACTGAAGGAGCGGTTGGATTTGCCTTACGACCGGCCGTGTCCGGCTTGGGTCAAGCAAATGGAAAAGGAAATCGGCCTGTCGCGCGCACGTGGTTCGGGGCGAGCGTATGTTTGGAAAATTCGCCGGCGCTAATTGCCGTTGGCAAGGGAGACGCAAACGATTTCTTTGTCGTTCCGGGCGAAGACACAACGACTGGCAAACGCCGGATGACTCCACACCACATCACGGCCAAAACACTCATTGGTCGGGTCGAGAACATGAAACCGGCTGATCTCTTCATAGCCCGCCTCGCTCAATCCGGCCAGGATCAGGTCGCCAGTTTCGCTGAACAGAAAGACGCGGTCTTCGTGTCTCACCAAAAACGCCGTGCCATGCGACGCTCGCCGATCTCCGCCGCTGGTCGGCTCGAAGGTTTGCCATAGCCGCTCGCCGTCTTCGATTTTCGCGCCGACGAGCGCTCCGAGTTGACAATCGCTGCCGTAAATCACGCCATCGATCAGCAGTGGTGTGCTATTACAGTTGTAAACCGCGGTCTTCGCCGTCCCGGTCCAAACGCGCTCGGCGGCGGGCTTGTTTGTATCGAGTTTAAACAACGCTCCGACGGTGCCGATGCCGCTGACGAACAAATGGTCGCCGTCCAACCGAGGAGCCGTGACGGACATGCGATAGGCAGGCTTGAGCGGCTCCGTCCAATAAACATCGCCGGTTTTTGGATTGAGGCTGTTGAGCGCGTCGGGATGCCAGATCAGCAGTTGCTTGACGCCGCCGTGTTGGATCATTGTCGGCGGACAATAACCGGACGAATCGCAGGAAAGCGCCCGCCAGATTTCTTCTCCCGTGTCCTTGTTCAGCGCGACAGCGATACTGCCTTCACCACCGACCACGAGATAAAGCACGTCGCCATCAACGAGCGGATGTGCGGCGTAGCCCCAAAACGGCGTCTCCGTGTTGTACTCTTTGTTTAGTTCTTTGCTCCAAACGACGTCGCCCGTCATGGCGTTGAGACACAGAAGATGTCCTTCCGCGCCAAACGTGTAGACTTTGCCGGAATCGACCGCCGGCACGCAACGCGGACCGCCCGCGTAAGAAACGTTGTATGGACAATCATACTCATGCTTCCAGATGATCCGGCCTGTGTCAGCCGTCAGGCAGAGCACGCGTTCGACACCGGAAAGTTTGGTCCGGCCGCCTGGCTTGTTGACCACCTCACCGCCTGACTTCACATAGTCGGTGACAAAGACCTTGTTTCCGACAACAGCAGGCCCGGCGTATCCAAGCTCGATGGGCGTTCGCCACTTGACTGGCAATCCATCCGCCGGAAACTTTTCGGCCACTCCCTTTTCCCGCCACACACTGTCTCGCCCCGGCCCTAGCCACTGTGGCCAATCGTCCGCCAAACCGTAACCTTGGACAACCAACACAATCAGCAAAACGAAACGGAAAACCTGGACCATAAATCGTCGACTCCTCAGCCTGTTACTCGGAACGAGGCTTAAACACTGTTTTAAAATCGTCGCAAACAACCAATGACTATTGTGACATATCAGCAACGGGAAGTGAATCCTCAGGCGTTTGCGTGTTCGATGCGCCGGGTCAGCGAGCGTGCGATCTCAAACTTCACGCTTTCAGCACCGCCCGGCAAAATATACCGGGAAATGAAAGACGAGTGTGGGCGGTGGGATCACGGACAAGGCGATCGCGTCAGCGACCTACCAGAAATACTATGTTAGCGGCGGTGTTGCGAAATCAATCCGATTGAACCGGCCATTGCAGCCACTATTGACGCGAGCAGCAATAAGGCCGTCGGGAGCACATAAGTAGGACCATAGCTCGAATACTGACTGTACTTGCAACCGAGCAAGAAACTCCACACGGCAAACACTATGAGCAAAGTGGGAAATGTGGGAATCTTCGCTAATAGCAACAATGGCGACGCCAACACACAAGCCCCCAAAACTACCAGGAACAACTCTCGTTGGAATGCATTGGTATCCAAATACACCCAACACGCAAGCAGAATTGCGATCGTGCCAGTCACCGAGAACATCGAGCGGAGCGAGTATCGGATGATAATAGGATTACTTCGTTTGCTGTTCATTTCCACTACGGTTACGAACGTCTAACGGGAAGAACATCCGTTGCCGCCGTGAACGAAACGGACGATGTGGAACTACCAAACGATTCTATTGCGTGAATCCGCGCTGCGAAAGAAGGAAGGAGATCGCGGGGCGACCTTGCGGATGTTCTATTTTGGCAGGCGTTCGATGTGGGACGTAACCCATTCGAGGAACTCTTCCCTTGAGAGATCTCCGGCCGCCAAAGTGAGGATGACTCTTTCAGCATTGTCAACATCGGCGACAAGTTCGTAGCCGTTCATTACCAGAAAGGTCTCCATCGCCGCATGGCCGATCCGCTTGTTTCCATCTACGAATGGGTGATTCATGACGAGCGAGAAGCACAACGCCGTTGCTTTCGACTCAATCGTCGGATAAAGTTCGTCACCGCCAAACGTCATTTGCGGTTGAGCGACAGCGGATTCAACAGCGCCCAATTCGCGGACGCCTTCCGCGCCACCAGATTGTCCGATGACGCGACGATGAAGCTCAAGGACCTCGGCCAGCGTGAGATATCGCATCAACTCAGCCGCCGATAAAGTTCTCGGTTCTTTTCTAGAACGAACTTCGCGGCACGGTCAAAGTCGTCGCCAGAGCGTGTCAGAAGATCGTTAACTGCGGCCTTGGCCAATTCGCGGGCGTCGACACCAAGCTCGCGAGCGCGTTCTTCCAGGCGTGCAGATTGTTCGTCGTCAAGGTTGAGGGAAATGGGCATTTCTGGTTTTCTCGATCTGCCAACGGGTAACTTGGCCGTCGTCGCCGTAAACGAAGCGGACGACGTTTGAACAAAGACTGATTCTACCAACGGGACGCCCATTGAACAAAGGACGAATGCGATTCGCGAAGCAGACCGTGCGGCCACGCCTTATTGACAGGCGGCACTACGAGGGAAGCTCGTGAACGGCGCCCCCTTTTCCCATGACGAATCTCGGCAACAAGGCGTAGCCGATGCGATAAACGTGATCATCGATCTTCCCTGCGGAATACATGCCAAGTAACGAACCGAGGGCCAGCATCGAATAGAGCTTCATCGAGTCAAGGTCATCGAGGGATTCCGATTCCGCTAGGTAGCGCGAAGCGATCTCGAAATTATCGGCGCTCCAACTGGAAGTGGCGTCATGATACGAAAACCCAATGATTGCCATTTTGATGAAACGGTTGTCGTCGGCGTTGGGTGAGTCAAGCGAATCCGCACATTCAAGGCACGTGGTGTAGTTCTCCCAGAGTCGTTCGTATTCGTCATGAATGTCTGATTCTGAGACCATTAATTTCAATCTGCCAACGGGAAGAACATCCGTCTCCGCCGTGAACGAAGCGAGCGATGTGGAACAACGATTGATTTTATTACGCGAGCCTGTGCCGCAAAAGAAGGAAGGCGACCGCGAAGCGGCCTTTCGGCAATTCAATGTCGTCGGATACTGTCGATTCGAGAAACCCCCAGCGAAACATACAAAAAGATTGCGAAAATGCAATGCAAGATCGGGAACATGATGACATGCATGTGTGCGGCGCTATTGAACGAATCAGCTCTGCCATTGAGTGCGTAAGCAGCGTAGGCGAGCACACCTGTCGTCGCAACGATGTACGCAGGTCTCAAAAAGGCAGCCATCAATCGTGAAGGACGGTGCCAGTGCGCTGCGGCAAGAATAATGCCAGGGAGCTGGCTGATACCAGCGGCGAGCACAACTTTGAGCGTAAACAGATGTGTAGGCAGGGATTCCTCGATTGCGTTGATTGTCGCAAACAGCAACGTTGTTGCCAACGCAGCGATGAGAAAAACAAACGGAAGGTTACCAGTTGATTGAGATCGCTCCGACAGACGAGATCGTTCAGTCGGCGCTTGGTATGGACTATCTTTCACACTTGTGCCCGACAACGGGGTTGCATCCGACAGCCCGTCGGAAAGCAGGAAAAACAACGCTACCAACGTACTGGACGCCGGGGGGTGTTGCAATCAGAATCTGTCAATCGATGGCAATTTCATTCTGGGAATTGGAATCGACCTTCGAGACTTGCAATGTGTACGCATTGCGCGTACCAGTTGCCAGGCCGCTTCGTTATTTCATCTGTATGATGAAACGAAGATCACGTTTCGGGTGTGCACTGGGCTAGGAAGTGGCGCGTGAGATGGCCTTGAAGATTTTGGTAGAAACCAGGGCATTGCAGGCGTTCAAGCTGCTCCGCGTTCAATTGATTCATGCCATCGCGCCATGATTCCAGTGAGGGCAATTCAATGGGCAGCCAGCCGGGCCGAACTTCGTGGACTACGTTGCCGTCGTGTTTGGCGATTTGATTTCCGTTAGCGATCGCCAGAGCGACGTGCGACTTCACTCACACGGGCAGCGGTCGCATACATCAAACCGATCAGCAGATTGTCTCGCAGCGACGGTGCCCGTTCGAGCAATCGCCGAACACCGTTTTGGCGGCGATCTTCTGACGGTCTGTCGGCCGCGCGACGTTGTAGAACGATCAGAAACTGACCATCACCTCGTTTCGCGGTGAATCGCTTTGGCCGAGGTTTGTCCGGATGATCTCGCTCGCACAAAACGAGATGGTTGCCATCGAGTCGGTAAATCGACCGCATGGTGAAGGTGACGTTTCCGCGCTTGACAACCTGGTTCAGACGTTTCGGACTCGTCGTCGAGTCAATCCCCCAGGTCGATCGGATTTCTTGCATATTGCGGCGTATCGTCCAATCGCTCTTGGACACGGTGATGGTCGCGCCCTCACCAACATCGAACGGTTTGCCGTCGTAGGTTACCGACACGTAGTCCCACGTGCCAATCAGTAGCGATTCGTCATCATCGCCCAGCACATTAGCAACAACCAATAGCGCTAATACGATTGTCAGGGGAAAAACGAACTCGCGACAGTGAAACATATGAGTCTGGGCCGCCTACGGTTCGAATGTCCGACACCGCCCTCATCGAAGGCAAACAATGTCAAACAAGAGTTGATTCTCCAATGGGACGTGTCTAGACGCAAGAGTGAAAGTGTGCCGCAGCCCGCAGCGGGTATTCATTGTGCGGGGGCACTGCAACAGCATTGAATCAATCATTCGGCTCCCGAACCCACTCATGATCGCCGGATTGACGCCAAGCGTGCCAACCCGGCGCAA
This sequence comes from uncultured Pirellulaceae bacterium, assembly GCA_964343305.1. Classification (GTDB taxonomy): domain Bacteria; phylum Planctomycetota; class Planctomycetia; order Pirellulales; family Pirellulaceae; genus CAYFJO01. The sequence continues at coordinate 6,319 of CAYFJO010000078.1, forward strand.
GGTCGGCGACTTCGAGAACAGTGGGATCGAGCTTCACGATTTCCTCGAGTGAGACGACGGAAGCGTCCTCCTCGCGAGCATCATCAAGCGTGAGGAACTGCCAGCCGTGGTCGTCTGCGTCGTGTGTCACATGAAGAATTGGCGCACCATCAAAAACGATTTGGCGCAACGATATTACGGCACAGTTGCGGGGTTGATCGAAAGGCCAGTCAGCGTTCATGGGCGAGTCGTTGTTGCAACCGATGTATTGCGCGGTGGTGAGTGTCACGAGGAGCAACAAGCCTGATCGGCCTCGAGGCATTCGGTGAGTCCGCACAACGGGGCTTTAATCCGACAACCTGTCGGAAGGTAGGGAAAACGACCCTATCCAACGTACCGGACACCGGGGGGCTGTTGCAATCAGAATCTGTCAATCGATCGCAATTCCATTCTGGGAAGCGGAATTGACGTTCGAGAATTACCAAGTGTACACATTGCGTGTACCGGTTGCGGGGCCGTTTCGTTATTTCATCTGTATGATGAAACGAAGATCACGTTTCGGGTTTGCACTGGGCTAGAACTGCTGCCCCTTGCCCGCGTTCCTACAATTCATGCAAGACAACATGAACCACGGGACGGTAGATGATTCGACTGCGTATCAAAAAACGATGCTGGATTCCACGCGAAGGCTGGGTGTTCCCTGACCGGATCGTGCGTCTCGACTGCAAGGATCCATTGGCCGAAGTGTTGGTCGCGTACCGATTGGCCAAGCTTGATGGCAGATCGCCTGAGCATCGACAGTTTAAGAAGGATCTACACGAACGTCGCAAACGCAATTATACCGACGCACCTCGAACTACAGATCGCCCCACTCGCTAATCGGCTAACGCGCTCATCTGCCGCTGCTGACCATCCCATATCTACGGATTGAACGTCGTCCCGTCGACAATGATGCTGCCCGTGATTTCAGTGCCGTTGTTGAAATTGAAATTCAGCGTACCAGCGCCGGGATTGAGGGTGATGCTGTTGACGGACACGCCGTCGCCCAGATTCAGGCCGCTTAGGCTGCCGTTGCCTTGGATGAAGATTCCGGTAGCTCCGGCGATGCCGTTGAAGTCGATCAGGATGTTTGAGACTTCGACGTTGCCGTCGCCGCTGTTGATGTTGATGGCGGTTTGGCCGCCAGCGATACCGCCGAAGTTGATCGTGAAGCCGGTGACAACGATGTTCGCGCTGTTGGCTCCGTTTTGGATTTGAATGACGTTGTTGCCGTCGTGGTTGTCGACCGTGCCGCCAAGGAGCATTAAGTTGCCTAAGAAACTTCCGACTTGGATGGCGTTGTTACCCGCTGTGGAAATGTTCGTGTTGTTCAAGGTGATGTTCGTGCCGACGTTTTGAATGACGACGCCGTCGCCCGTGGGCGTGTTGATGTTGGTGCCGCCCGTGACGGTGAAGTCGTTGTTCAATGCGACGAGCACCACACCGTTGTCGCTGCTACCGGTTGACGAGACGCTTTGAAACACCCAGCCGGACGTGGAATTGGTTTGTCCGTTGCCGCCAGTGATTTCGATCGCGGCGCCGCCGGTGGCCGTGATGTTGGCCAGACCGGCCAGGAAGTTGAGTGTCGCATTGGTTGCGCCGAACGGGCCATCGCTGTTGTCATCGACCGACAGACCAACTCCACCGATTGCATTGACGAACAGGTTGTTGAAACTCAAAACCGTCGTGCCAGTGTCTGTGTCGTTGTTATCTTGAACCAGGATTCCGTTCAAGGCGTCGATGATGGTCGTGCCGAAGTTGGCCGTCAGATCCGTGCCTGGGCCGCCGTCTTGGATGTTGCCGATGTTGATGCCCGTGCCGCTAGCGCCGTTGATCGTTGTGCTGCCGATGTTCAGGACGCTGTTGCCGCCAGTGTTGCCGATCTGGATGCCGTCGCCGACGCTGCTGGTGGACGAGACGTTGCTGAAATTCATGTTGAACTGCGTGCCCGTCGGACTGGCGGACTGTTGCGCAGCGACTCGTGGTGTGTCGACAATCGGAAAGATGAATGGCGAGATGTGCTGCGATTCGAATCGCACGTGACTCATGCTTGTACGGTAGTAGTAAATGTCCCCGACCGTGCCGCTATTCGCCGGCTGGTGTTCAAGGGCGATTCGATATCCGGGCGTCAGCACTTGCGTGCAATACGATCCCGGGAGGCCGAGACAACCGTCGGGCCACACGCGACCCACGACGGAAACAACGGAGATGTCATCGGCCTGCGCACCCAATCGCTCCGTCAAATCCGCACGAGCCAAATCAACGAGCGACTCGACACGCGACTGCGTGGCGTCGGCCATCAATTTGAACCGACCTGCCTTGTCAGCCTGATATTCAAACTGCTCGCCGCCGTGGTCCAGCACAATTTGCCAACCTGGAGTCCGCGCCACCCAAAGATGAAAGACCCAGGGCGGCGTATGGAAATCAAGATTGATGCGTTCGACCCAATCGGCACTCACCACAGAAATCTCAGTTTCGCTGACTCCCAATCGCGAAGCCAGATCTTGCACGACTCCATTGATGACTTGCCGCTGGTTGTTCCAATTGCCAACGAGGGCCTGATCGCGCGGGCTGCCAAATGCCTGCTGTTTGTCACCCCGTTGGACTCCGTCCCAAGCGCCGTTGCCGTTGGCGTCTAGGTAAAACCGATTTCCACGCCGAACGCCAATTTCGTCGCCGGCATTGCCGTCGAAATCGCCAGCGATGGGTTGATCCGATTGCGCCCCAAAGGCAAGACGCTGATCGCCGCCGGTCACACGATCCCATTTGCCGTTTCCGTTGGCGTCCAGCAAGAACTGTCCGTCGCGAAAAACACCCACGTCTTCCGTGCCATCGCCGTTCCAGTCGCCAATGACGGGCAAGTCCGTCGGCAAGCCAAACACGATGACTTTGTCACCACCTGTCGAACCATCCCACTGGCCATTGCCATTGGCGTCGAGCAGGAAACGTCCGCGCCGATACACTCCGAGATCGTCTGTGCCATCGCCATTGAAATCGCCAACCGCAGGCTTGTCACCGCGGCCGCCAAATTGAAAAACGCGATCACCCCTCGCGACACCATCCCATTGACCGTTGCTGTTCTCGTCAAAATAAAAACGGCCGTCACGGAAGATGCCGATTTCGTCCAACGTATCACCATTACGGTCGCCGGCCACCGCCACGTCATCGCCGCCGCCGAACCGAGTGCGAATGTCCGTTTGAAGTGTGCCTTCCCACTGACCGTCACCATCGTCCAAGAAGAATTGTCCACTGCGAACGACACCAATCTGGTCCGGCACGCCAGACAATAGCGGCACGGCTAAATCTCCCGCCAACATGGATCGAGATTCCAGGGACTCGACACGGAACGACTTGCGATTTGGACGCGCGGTCCGCCGATCTGAGTCCCAGCACAACGACATCAAGCGACGAAGAAATTGACTCAACATGGCGGCGATCTCTTTAAGAATGCATTTCGTGATTCAAACTTGGCGCTTCAGTCACATGTCGACGGAACGTGTACACGCGTCGACATGCGGCGCTCAACAAATTCCAAGTCCGATGAGATCTGCGGCGAGCACGAAATCTCTATTCCCTACAATCATCTTACTAAATGCCCACGGGTTTCGCCACACAGTTCCCGGCCCGGCAAGGGTGCATCTTCGTAGCAGAATTCGTGAGAATTCTGACTTCTAGGGCGAGCGGCAAGTGAGTTCACACTTGCCGTAGAGGGATTCGCCAGAGTTCCTATTCACTGGATGGAATTCTGGCGAATCCCTCTACGGTGAACTTTCATCTGCCACTCGCCTAGCCTCGTGGATTTCGGAAGTTTCACAACTTCCGCTACGAACGCCTCCGGGCTCCGACTGGGCGAACCCACCACGAGAATCGCTTCGTGGTATGATGCTGGTATGAGCAGAATCGACCTCACCATCTTTGTTCTGATTGCCCAGTATTTCGCCTCGCAGGTCCTTGCGGCGGAACCGACTTTTAACCGGGACATTCGTCCAATCTTGGCCGCGAAGTGTTTCGCATGTCATGGCCGGGACGAAGAGCATCGCGAGGCGGATCTGCGGTTGGATGTCCGTGAGAACGCGATTGAACAAGAAACAATTGTACCGGGCAAGCCGCAACAGAGCGAGCTGGTCGTCCGGATAATGTCCGACGATCCCGATCTCCGCATGCCTCCGGCCGAGTCCAATGAAACGCTGACGGACAAGGAGAGAGAAACGCTTCGAACTTGGATCGCCGCCGGCGCGAACTATGAAGAGCACTGGGCGTTTGTTGCACCCACTCGACCGGCTGTGCCCGCGACGCCGAAAAAGTTCGCCGATTGGCCGACGAACGGGATTGACCATTTTGTGCTTGCCCGATTGCAGCGAGAAGGTCTCGTGCCGTCATCCAAAGCTGATCGCTATGCGCTGGTCCGCCGTGTGTATCTAGATCTGAACGGCTTGCCTCCGACGCCCGCGGAAGCTGATGCATTTTTTGAAGATCACGATCCCAAAGCGTACGAGCGACTTGTCGACCGGTTGCTAGAGTCAAAACACTATGGCGAACGATGGGCGCGGCAGTGGCTCGATCTGGCGCGCTACGCCGATACGAACGGTTACGAAAAAGACCGCACAAGATCGATTTGGCCATATCGCGATTGGGTGATTCGAGCGCTGAACGACGACATGCCGTTCAATCAATTCACGGTCGAGCAATTGGCCGGTGACATGCTGCCCAATGCGACGCCCAGCCAGCGGATCGCTACGGGATTCCATCGCAACACGATGTTGAACGAAGAGGGCGGCATCGACCCGTTGGAGTATCGCTTTTACGCCATGGTTGACCGTGTCGCGACGACCGGCACGGTTTGGCTTGGCTTGACGACAGGATGTGTCCAATGTCACTCGCACAAATACGATCCCATTTCTCACACGGATTACTACAGCCTGATGGCGCTGCTCGACAATGCAGACGAACCGGATTTCCTTGTCCCCGATCCGGCCATCGCCAAACGTCGCGAGACGATTTCGAAGCAAATCGCTGAGTTGGAGGCTGACCTCCCAAATCAATTCCCGGCCGACAAGAAGCTGGACGAGCGATTTGAAGCCTGGGTCGAGTCCGAGCGCGGCCGTGCCGTTCGTTGGACAACTTTGCGGCCCAGCGAAATGACCACCAACTTGCCGCGTTTGGAATTGCTCGACGACGGTTCGATTTTTTCAACGGGCGACGTCACCAAGCGGGACGTGTTCAAGTTGCGAATTCCGGTCGACGAGAAGCTCAAACGTTTGACCGCCATTCGGCTGGAAGTTTTGCCCGACGATCGATTGCCGGCGGGCGGTCCGGGTCGCGCGTATTACGAAGGCCGCAAGGGCGATTTCTTTCTGAGTGAATTCACGGCGCGTGCGGACGGTGATCCAGTCAAGTTCGCGACCGCATCGCACACTTATGGAAAGATCGCCGTCGGCAGCGGCAATGCGAACGCGACCAACGTGCTGGATGGCGAAGGGTCCACCGGTTGGTCGACCGCCGGTCGCGAAGGCGAATCGCATCAACTGGTGATCAATGTATCGACGCCAGTTGACGCGACGATGTTGGAAATCAAGATGCTGTTCGAGCGGCATTTCGTGGCCAGCCTCGGACGATTTCGATTGTCCGCGACCACCGCCACCGAAAAACCCGTTGCGAAATCAACGCCCCTCGAAATGGAAGCCCTGCTCGCCGATGATCCGGCGTCGTGGACCGAAGATCAACGAGCCCAAGTGTTGCGGCACTATCTGACCGTTGCCCCCGAGTTGGCCGATGCTCGCAAACGCATCGATCAGCTACGCAAACAACTGCCGACCTATCCGACAACCATGGTGATGCTCGAACGTCCCGCCGACAATCCACGACCAACGCATCGTCACCATCGAGGCGAGTATCTCAGTCCACGCGAAAAAGTCGCCCCCGCACTGCCATCACTTTTCAACCAAGAAGACGGTCCCACCAATCGCCTGTCGCTGGCACGGTGGCTCGCCAGCGAAAAAAACCCGCTTGTCGCACGTGTCACGGTCAATCGCGCATGGCAGGCGTTGTTCGGCAACGGACTTGTTCGCGCCAGCGGCGATTTTGGAACGCAAATCGATCCGCCAACGCATCCCGACTTGCTCGACTGGCTCGCGTGCGAATTCATCGAACAAGGCTGGTCAATGAAAAAACTACATCGTTTGATCGTGACCAGCGCGACGTATCGACAATCGTCACGAATCACACCGACACTCGCTCGCGACTCGGCCAACGAGTTGTTAGCACGCGGCCCGCGTCATCGAATCGACGCCGAAATCGTTCGCGACACGATGCTCAAGGCGAGCGGACTTTTGTCGCCAAGAATGTTTGGTCCCAGTGTTTATCCCCCGCAACCCGCCAGCGTCACGTCGCTCGCCTACGGCGGTGCAAAATGGACACCATCGACCGGCGAAAACCGCTACCGCCGCTCACTCTACACTTTCAGCAAACGAACTGCCCCATTCGCCGCCTTCACCGTGTTCGACGCCACATCGGGCGAAAACTGCACCGCAAAACGCAACCGCAGCAATACTCCGCTACAAGCACTCACGTTGTTGAACGACGAGATGTTCCTCGAATTCTCGCGAGCCTTGGCGACAAACGTGTTGGTGCAGAAACCGCAAACATCCGGCGAATGCGCCACCATGATCTTTCGGCGTTTGTTAACTCGAAAACCGGATCAAGAAGAACTGACCGCTTTGGTCGAGTTCTTCGACGCACAACGAAAACGTATTGAGGTCAGCGAGCTAAACGCTGTCGAAATCTCTCACGAAAAAAAATCGACCCCCGAACTCGCGGCGTGGATCATGGTTACGCGTGCCGTCATGAATCTGGACGAAGCGATTACGAAACCCTAGACAAATGCCTTCAATAGATCCGTGGAGGAACGACACACACGTTGATGATTTTAGAAACGACATTTACGAACAGGCGAGATTCCTTTTCTTGGCCGCCAGAGAAATCGATTTCGAATTCATCCCAGCACATCCAGGAGGGCAACGAGCCGCCAGTTATGAAAGTTCCTTCGCCAACGAAATTAAACAGGTGCAATTCAGAATCGTCGGCCAGCCGCAAACCAACTCTGAACCAATCGTAGTCCCCCGAATCGTCATCGTATCCATAGGTCACCGCACGAACATCGGCAAAAGGAATGGCTCTTCGCAGCCGAATGAGCCAGAGATACCGCGAATAAATCGATACCGTCTTGTCGGAAACGTCAACAGCCACTTTACGATAGAGCATCCCCAAGGAGATAAGCATGGTCCACCAGGACGACGCAGCAATCACGCTGTCTGATTCCTTCCATACTCTCGGACATGTTGCGAAGAGCCACATGATTCTGCCTACCTCGGTGCAAATTGACCTGTGATTGTTTGTTTAGAATGAATGTCCATCTTACCCACACGAGCCGGATTATGAATGACCAACTTCGCCAACAAACACGGAGGCACTTCTTTGGCAATTGCGGCGTCGGCGTCGGGCAAATTGCGCTGGCATCCTTGTTGGCCAACGGCGGTCCAGCAGCAAAAGAAAACGCAAGCCCTTTTGCGCCAAAGAAGCCGCATTTTGAAGCCAAGGCAAAGCGGGTCATCTACTTGTTCATGGCCGGCGCGCCCAGCCAGTTAGATCTGTTTGATCATAAGCCGAAACTTGCGGAACTCGAGGGCAAGCCCATTCCGCCATCGGTCGTCAAGGGCCAGCGATATGCATTTATCCAACCGAACGCCGCCGTACTCGGTCCGCAGTTTGAATTTGCGAAACATGGCAAGTGCGGCGCGGAGTTGTCGGAGATGTTGCCGCATTTGGGCAAGGTCGTCGATGAGATTTCCATCGTCCGCTCGGTTCACACGGATCTGTTCAACCATTCGCCCGCCCAGCTATTTGTGAACACTGGCAGCGGCATTCCGGGCCGTCCCAGCATGGGATCTTGGCTCAGCTATGGCATTGGCAGCGAGGCGAACGATCTGCCATCGTTTGTCGTGCTCAAAAGTGGAGGCAGTTTGAGCGGCGGCGCGTCGATGTGGAGTTCCGGCTTTTTGCCGTCCGTGCATCAAGGCGTTCCTTTTCGTGGTACGGGCGATCCGATCTTGCATGTTTCCAATCCAAAGGGCTACGACGACCGCGCGCAGCGCGAGTCACTCGACTTGATTCGAAAGTTAAACCGCAGACAATTCGACATTGTCGGCGATCCCGAAATTGCTACACGCATCAACGCTTATGAAATGGCCTACCGAATGCAGTCGCGCGCGCCGGAACTGATGGATCTTTCCCAAGAAGACCAGAAGACATTGGAGTTGTATGGCGCGAAGCCCGGTGATCCAAAGGCAACCTTCGCGAACAACGCGCTGCTCGCCAGACGGCTTGCGGAGCGGGGTGTGCGCTTCATTCAGGTTTACCATTCCGGCTGGGATCATCACAGCAATGTTGCCGGTGGTCTTCGCGGCCAGTGTGCTCAGACGGATCAAGCTTGTGCGGCGTTGATCGCTGATTTGAAACAACGCAGCATGCTGGACGACACGCTGGTCGTGTGGGGCGGCGAGTTTGGACGAACGCCGATGGTCGAAGCCAGTGCGGCGCTGGGTCGCAGCAAAGGTCGCGACCACCACCCTCAGGCGTACACCATGTGGTTCGCTGGTGGTGGTATCAAGACTGGATTCTCGTTGGGTCGCACGGATGATTTGGGCTTTCACGTTGTTGAGGACGCGGTTCACGTCCACGACGTGCAGGCCACGATCCTACACTGTCTGGGCATAGACCATCGCCGATTGACTTTTAGATACCGCGGGCTGAATTTCAAACTGACAGGCGTCGAAGATCATCATCCCGTGCGAAAACTGCTGGCGTAAGCGAAGATTTAGGTCCTTGGAAACCGCATGTCTCGCGCGTTACAATGCTGGTCGGCAATCACTCAAGAAGGTATGGTCCCGATGAATTTACGCTTGTTTCCAATCGTTGTCGATTGCAAGACGAAAGAAATCGTCAGGATGCTCGACGCCGGTCAAGAGCTGAAACGGACTCAAGCCATCGATGTACCGATCGATTGATCCGCGACTGCGCGTGGCATGTTGGATGGACGGATCGAATCGAAACAACGAAGGAGAACGACGGAGCGACAATCCAGAAATTTACGTGAGAATTGTAATTACAAGGGTTGGTCATGAAACATCTTTTCATCTCTCTGTCGCTCGCCATCGTTTTTCAGCATTCTAGTTTTGCCCAACGAGCCGGCGAGCAAGTCGTGGTGATCGCTGAGCAAGCGCCCCTCAAATCCGGAGCCGACGTCCGCGCGCAACTCGACCGCGGAACCGTTCTGCTGGTACGCGACGTGAATGACGTGTGGCTGAAAGTGCGATTCCACGGAATCACCGGTTGGGTTTACGCCCCACAGGTGATTCCCGCCGATGACGCGATCGACTATTTTTCCCGGCGCATTTCCAGCCGGCCTCGTCCCGACGACTTTGTTTTACGAGCCAAAGCGTGGAATGCCGCGGGTGGATATCGGTCGGCGATCGACGACTGTAATACGGCGATCCGGCTGAGAACAAACTATGCATTGGCTTATGCAGAACGCGGCTGGTCGCAGTACGCTCTTGGCGAGCACCAGAAAGCGGTCGATGATCTGTCGCAAGCCATCCGGCTGAACCCGCGCGACGACGGTTCTTACAACAACCGTGGTCTGGCCTGGCAAGCACTGGGCAATCGCGAAAAAGCGCTGGAAGATTTTAATCATGCGATTCACATGAACGGAAATGAGCCCGTGCGATACGTCAACCGAGGTATTCTCCTTTCCAGCAACGGTGCTTACGAGGGAGCGCTGATCGACTTTGACAAGGCTCTCAAATTGGACCCCGCCGATGTCGTGGCCCTTGCCGAGCGGGCGCACGTCTTGCAGTCCAACGGCGAAGTCGCAAAAGCCATGGACGACATGAACGAGGCCCTGCGGTTGGATCCAAACCGTGTCGAATCGTACCTGAAACGCGGCGAACTGTGGTCACTGAGCGGCGATTTGGACAAAGCTTTGGGAGACATCGATGCCGCGGTCAAACTGAGTCCGGACAATGTCAACGCACGAGTCCCGCGGGCAATCGTGTTGCGCAAGAAAGGCGATTACGAGGAGGCCCTTGTGGAGTATTCAAGTTTGGCGACAAGCAATCCAACGGACGAATACATCTTGTCCAGCTTCGCGTGGTTTCGAGCTGTGTGTCCCGACGAGAAATTCCGTGATGGCAGCGAGGCGGTCACGCTGGCCACCAAGGCCTGCGAATTGACCGAGTGGAAGTCGCCAGCCAATCTTGACATCCTGGCCACCGCGTACGCCGAAGCGGGCGATTTCCAAAAGGCGATCGAATGGCAAGAGAAAACGCTGGAACTGTTGGGCGAAGATGCGGACGATGACGTTCGCGCCAGGCTGGCACTGTTCAAATCGAACAAACCATATCGAGAGCAACTCGATTGAGTTGCGTCAATCGTTAGAATCTTCCTCAATTCTAAAACCACTCAGAATGGAAGGCGCGGCGCCGCCCATTCGCATACGTTGTGTGCCACAAGGACAAATGATTGATGACATCCAGCAACTTGCGGTGGCCGCCGACGAGCTTCGCGGCAAACGCGTTGTCATAACTAGGAACCAGTCCCGGTTTTGGGATAGGCTCTAAGTCTGGCCCGAAATGAGGACACGATCCGAGTTCTGAGCCCTTTATTTCAAGCGAAACGAGCGAACGAAAGCTTCGCTTTCCCGCGTTGGGGCGTTGCTGCTTGGTTTGGCCCACGTGACTTGGTAGACGCGCAGGTCGATCATGATGATGCGAGCGTGAATTCCCACGGGCAGTCCTTCTCGTCGACCGGCGATGAGGAATTCGTGGCCGGTTTCTTCGCCGAGGTCGAATCCGACTTCTCTTGTCCGTGCGCCGCTCCACGACTTTGCATAGGCTGCCAGGATGCCTTCCAGCGTGTCGTCTCGGTTGATGCCAACCGAATCGGGGGGCAAGTCGAAATACGTTACATCAAACGCGCTCCCATCGGCCAAACCGCATGATTCATGAAAGACCTTGATCGTTCCCGCTTTCGTTTTGGTTGTTTCTTCTGAGGTCTCGACCGAACCAGGCATCTGGATAACAAAACCACCAGTGGCCGAAGAATGCTCTTTCCAAGCAACCGGCGCCGGTTGCACGGGAGTCGGGGGAGCGGTGTCAGACGATGTGCTTGCGCCATCATCGGAAGCAGGCGATGAGGTCGAACTGGTTGGGTTCGGCACGGTTTGAAATTGCGATTCTTTTGGAGCGGTCGAATTTGCTTTGGCTTGCGGTGCGGGATTCGATTCGAGCGCTTTCCAAATCACGACGCCGATGATGAACAACGCCAACAAGCTGCCACCGACGGCGCTGGCGATCATGATCGACCGATCGTTCGAACCGCGCGAAGATCCGCTGGGTTGTTGCCAAGACGAACCGCTGGACATCGATGGCAACCCGCCGCTTGGCCAGGCGGACTCGTTGGCCAAAACATCATCGAGTCCCGCATCCATCAAACCGGCTTGAGCACCAACTTCCGGAAAAGGAACGGTGATGCCAGTGTTGCAAGCAGGACATGCGACCGTCTGTCCCGCAAGGGACGCGTCCGCTTCAAAACGCTGGCCACACTGACACGAAGCGACGATGCCCGCGGATGGACTAACGGGCACGGTGATAGGTTTTCTACATGATGGACAGCTCACTTGTTGCCCGGAAAGATCCGGCGTTGCCGCAAATCGGCCACCACAGTTCGAACACAAGGTTTCAATAGACATTCAACGGAACTCGTACACCAATGCGATTTCGGTTGATACCATTCTAACGAAAACATACCGTTTGTTATCCCGCTAGCGAGGCAAATGAATCTTGCTAGCGATGCGTTGCAGTCGCCAAAACTGGCTTGACACGTCTCTTGAAATGTCCAAAATCCACTCCGACTCACATTGATCCACGGTCGTTGCTGCGAATAGGAAGTTCGGGCATCGCCACTTTCCTACCTCCGATCACTGGCCCCGCGCCGTGTTCCCACGCAAGGATGCAACCGGAACATGTACTCTACCCTGCCTCACGCCGGCGCAATTCGCTTGCGCGACGTTTTTCCTTCCGCTCAATTCTTTGCCGGACGCGATGTCAAATTCACGTCCTGTTGCAGTGACGCCAAGGCTTGCCGGCCCGGCGATTTGTTCGTGGCGATGGAAATGCCCGACCAGGACGGGCATGCTCAAGCGTTTCAAGCCGTTGCCCGCGGTGCGATCGGTGTGTTGGCCGAACGCGTGTTGCCCGTGGGTGTGCCTGTGTGTGTTGTCGATGATACACGCGAAGCGTACGGCCGCGTGTGCCACGAATTGCTGGGACATCCGGGTCGGAACATGACGCTGATGGGCGTTACCGGGACAAGTGGTAAAACGACAACGGCCTTCTTGCTGAAGTCCATTTTACACGCATCTCAGCAAATGACAGGCATCACTAGCACGTTGGGTTATGACGACGGCTTTGAATCGGCCAGCATGACTCAGACGACGCCTCAGCCGCCGCAGATGGCCAAATGGCTCGCACGCATGTCGGCCAACGGCTGTTCGCACGCGGTGATCGAAGCGACGAGCCAAGGGCTGGCCCAACGACGATTGGCCGCTCTCGAACTCGACGCGGCGGTGATTACGAATATCAATCGCGACCATCTCGACTATCACAATACGGTGCAAGCCTATCGCAAGGCAAAGGCTCGGCTGCTGCAACACCTGAAGCCGGAAGGGTTCGCGATTGTGAATGCCGATGATCCGGCGAGTTTGGAATTGCTGTCGAAAATCGATCACCCAACTTTGACGTACGGCGTTCGCGCGCCGGCAGAGATTACGGCCACGATCGTCGAACGGTATCGCAGCGAGCAGACGTTCTTGTTGTGTGCCGGGAGTGACACAATTCCCGTGCGAACGCGGATGATTGGGAATCATCACGTGTCGAACTGCCTGGCTGCCGCGTCGGCCGGATTGGTGTTGGGAATCGACCTGCCGACCATTGTCCGAGGGCTGGAACAAGTTGAAGCGATACCCGGGCGGCTGGAGCGCATCGAATGTGGGCAGCCGTTTGGCGTGTTCGTCGACGAGTCCCATACGCCCGATGCGTTGAAGGCAAGTTTACGGGCGCTAAGGCAGGTGACCGAAGGCCGTCTCATCTGTGTCTATGGTGCGGATGCCGAACGCGACCCGGCGATGCGGCCACTCGTTGGGCACGTCGTGGAACGCGGCGCGGACGTCAGCGTTATCACGAGCGACAATCCACGCTCGGACGAGCCGTTGCAGATTGCCCATGACATTTTGGATGGATATGACAAAGCCAGCCGGGCTCAAATCATGCCCGATCGTTTCAAGGCGATCCAATGGGCGCTGGAGCAAGCTGGTACGGGGGACACGGTTGTGATCGCGGGCAAAGGCGATCGTCAAGTTCAAGTGATCGACGGCACGAAGTACCACTTTGACGACTGCGAGGTCGCTCGCAATTGGTTGTACGAAGTTGGGGCCAACGTCGATTATTCCCCGGCAGCACAGCCGACTCATTTGAAGATTTTTGATCCCATCGCATGATGGTTGCCATTCTGTAGGACGGATTGCTAATCCGTCCGTTTACATTGCGTGCTTCAAGCGATGGACGGATTAGCAATCCGTCCTACTGAAGATAATGAACGATCTTTGTTTGCGAGATCTTACCGAACTGATCGGCGGCGAGTTGCGGCTCGGTGCCATGCCGCCGCTTGGCGGCCAATTCGAGCCGGTACATCGCTTCGTTGCCGACAGCCGCATTGTGCAAGAAGGCGACTTGTTTTGGGGATTGACTGGCGACAACCACGACGGTTCGCACTTTGCCGAAGACGCATTCTTGCGAGGGGCGGCGGGTGCGGTTGTTTCAGGACGTACGCTGGAACCCTTGCCCGGCAAATACTCCATTCAAGTGCCAGACACACGTTGTGCGCTATGGCAAGTCGCGGTCGCGTCGCGCGAATCGTTTGAAGGATCGATCATTTCGGTGGCCGGTGGCCAGAGCAAGTCGACGACGTCTCGCATGATCGACGCGGTTTTGGGAGCGAAATTGACCGGCCACGCATTTGATGTCCCAGACGAGGACGCGTTGCCATTGGCGCTGGCCCAGTTGAATTCGAACGCCGATTACGCGGTTTTCGAGTTGCCGGCGGTCGACGTCGATTCGCCGCTCGAAACCAGTCGTCCGCAGATCGGTGTCGTGACCGATTTAGGCAGTGGACCGTTTTTGCGCGCAGGCGCTGACATCACAGCATGGCATGCGTCCCAGCGATTGCTTGATTCGTTGCCCGAAGAGGGCTGGGCGATTATCAACGGCGACGATGTGGCGCTAAGACGAATGGCGATTGAATCGAACGTGCCGGTCATTCGAGTCGGACGTGGCACAGACTGCGATCTTCGAGCAGAGTCGGTGTTCTGCGATGGCTCGCAGATTTGGATCACCGTCGACAAGGATCGCTTTCGTTTGCCCACGGCTTGTCGGCATCACGTGCCAGCAGCCATGGCGGCGATTGCCATCGGGCGGGTGTTCGATTTGCCTTCCACGGAAATCGCGTCTGGCCTGGAACGATTTGCCGCGATCCCGCGTCAGTGCCAGGCGATCGATGGTGGCCGGTTCGTCGTAATTGACGATACTTTGGATTCTGGTTCGGATTCGCTCAGGATGGCCTTGGCACACCTGCGCGATTTTGTTAAAAGCCGCTCACGAGTTTTGGTACTCGACGAATCGCCCAGCGAGACACATTGGCCGGACGACACTCGACGCAAACTCGGCGAATTACTTGTCACACAATTTGGCTTTGAGTTGGTGGTTCTCAGCGGTCGTTCGGCCGACATCACAGCTCAGGCGGCCATCAACACAGGAATGCCAAGCGATCGCATTTTGGTTTCGTCGGATCCAGATGAAATTGAAAAGTGGTTAGTCGATCGACTTGGCGAGGGTGATGTGGTCTTGGTCAAAGGAAATACAAAACTTGCTTGTTGTCTTGTTGAACGCTTGTCCCGCATTGCGAGCGAGCAACAAGGACCTGTTGATTTGAATTGCACGGGTGACTCAGCTCGTGGTTATACATTTGAGGCTTTGCCGTTTGCGTCAGTTTTGCGGGAAACGGACGCATCCCTCCCTCCTGGGTAGGAGCAACATAGCTTGCCGGGCCAACGGCTTCTGGGTCAGCCGTTCCGACAAGTGCTTCACGGCAGAGTCTAATACTGAGCACCAGGGCGGTGGACGCCGCCCTGGTGCCAGGGAACACGAAAGCGGACGCCCCGGTGGTGTCCGCTTTCTTTTTTGTGCGCCGTGCGAGCGCGGTTCAGGTCCACGTGTATTGGCGCGGCTGTTAGAACCCCTATATTTCGACCAAGCGTTACGCGACTGGCTGCGGGCGACGATTTTCGTCGATCCGAATATTATATTGCGTTCAACCCCGACGGAATGAAAGACAATGCCGATGCGCCGTTTTGCGTCTCTTTGCTTATGCCTGATTTTCGCGTGTAGCCACGTTGCGTGGTCAGGTGGTGTTTCGCTGGATGGCGAACGACCGCTGGTGTCGCATGCCGGTGGTGCCGTTGAATTACGAGCACCTCGAAGTTGGTACGTAAACGAATCGCCATATGGCCGCGAGATTCGCTTGCTGCTGACGCCCAACCCGATCAATATCCGGAACCAGTCATTGACCGACGGCATGTGGTTGGTTGTACATGCCTCGGACCGTACAAACACGCTAAGCCTCGATCAAATGAAGTTATCGCTTGCAGAACGAATCAGTGCAATGAACGGGCAGGCGAAACCAGTGGGTGAGCCGCGGATGCTGAAAATCGGTGGCCAACGTGCGATTCAACAAGAGTTTTCGATCAGCCAACGACCCGGTGAAATCACGAATGCGTTCCGGGGATTTCATTGCTTTGTCGCGGCATCTTTTGGCGCGATCGAGATTCACGCAATCGCCCCGAGTTCGTCTTTCGAGCGTCGCCAACGAACTTTCCAGCAAATCCTCGCCGACCTACGCTTGCAACAACCAACTCGAAGATTCGATCAACTGACAAGCTCCGCGCAGGACGCAAGGTCAATACTTGGTTCGTGGAAATCGTATCGCAGTCGAATTCGGTTGTCGGACACTGGGCGAATCGCCATCATCACGGATGCTTCATCGCCCAGGCGCGGCGAGTTTACATCCGTGGACAATTCCCAAACGGTCAAGCCGCTAACCGGCACGTTCGAAGCGCGCGGTGATCTGCTGTTTGTCACTTGGGACGATGGCAGTCGTTTGAACTTTCGCTGGCGATCGAGCGGACCAACGTTATTGTTGACGGATCACGACGGCCAGATCAGCCAACTGCGGCGCATCTTTGAGTAGAGGTTTGCATGTCCACATCGCCGGTTGCAATCGTCACGGGATCTTCGCGAGGAATCGGCCGATCCATTGCAATCAGGCTTGGCGAGCAAGGCTACGCGGTCGTCATAAACTCGGTCTCTTCGCTCGTGGCGGCCGAAGAAGTTGCTAGGGAAATTGAAAACAAAGGCAGTCAAGCCATTGCCGTGCAAGCCAACGTGGGATTGGCCGACGGACGCAGCCGGCTGATCGAGTCGGCGTTAGATTCGTTTGGCCGCCTGGACGTGCTTGTGAACAACGCGGGCATCACGTCACAAGGCCGCAAAGACTTGCTCGAAGCCACCGAAGATTCGTGGGACGTTGTGTTCGATACGAATCTCAAGGGAGCGTTTTTTCTTTCGCAGATGTCCGCCAATACGATGATCGACCTGATTGGCCAAGGCACGGTCACGCGTGGCACGATCATCAACATTTCATCCATCTCGGCCTACGCAGTTTCAACGAATCGCGCCGATTACTGCATGACCAAAGCGGCAATGCAAATGATGACGTGGCTGTTTGCCGACCGGTTGGCCGAAGAGAATATCCCCGTCTTCGAAATCTGTCCGGGGGTGATCGAAAGCGACATGACGGCACCCGTCAAAGAAAAATACGACACGCTGATCGCCGAAGGACTAGCTCCCATGCGCCGCTGGGGCAAACCGGAAGACGTAGCCAACGCGGTTTCCTTGCTGGTATCGGGTGACATGAGTTTCTGCACGGGGCAGCGAATCAACATCGACGGTGGCTTTCACATTCGGCGGCTCTAGGGGTTGAGGCAGTCCCCTCGCTTGCGCGGCGGGCTTCAATGACTTAAAATGTTGGGTTTCCAACTTTGTGGAAGCCTAACATGAATCGCAAAATCGTCATCCTCACCGAGGGACACACCGACCCGCACACCGCAAAAACGGCGGCCAGCGTGGTTCGTTATCGTCCCGAAGAAGTTGTTGCGCTGCTGGACAGCACGCAAGCCGGAAAGACCACCGGCGACTTGCTGGGCGTTGGTAAAGTTCCCATTGTGGCAAAACTGACGGACGCTGCTGCTGCAAATACGCTGCTGTTGGGGATCGCGCCGCCAGGTGGAAAAGTACCAGCGTCTTGGCGAGTGATTATTCTTGAGGCGATCGGACGTGGCATGAACATCGTGTCTGGGCTGCATGATTTTCTTTCGTCCGACTATGAATTCAACGAAGCCGCCACCGCGCACAAAGTCACGATCACCGACGTGCGAAAGAACGACGAGCACGACATTGCCCGCCGCGTCGACCTGCGTGACGAGTGTTTGCGCATCCACACGGTGGGCCACGACTGCAGCATTGGAAAAATGGTGACGGCCATTGAAGTTTGCGAGGCGCTCAAGCGACGGGACCATGACGCCAAGTTCATCGCCAGTGGCCAGACGGGCATGATGGTCGATGGCGACGGTGTGCCCGTCGATTGTGTTGTGGCGGATTTTGTCAGCGGGGCGATCGAGAAACTGATCAAAAAGTACCAACACCACGAGATTCTGCTGATCGAAGGCCAGGGCAGTCTCGTCCACCCATCGTACTCTGCCGTCACACTTGGCTTGCTTCACGGCTGTCTGCCGCACGGTTTGATTTTGTGTTACGAAGTCGGGCGCGAGACCGTCACAGGAATCGATCACTTGAAGATTCCACCGCTTGCCAAAATCAAAGAACTGAGCGAAATGATGGCCAGTGTGTTTCAGCCGTGTTCGGTCATTGGCATCTCGATGAACAGCCGCAAGGTTTCCGAATCAGAAGCTGAGGAAGAACGTCAGCGGATGCGCGACGAGTTCGGTCTGCCCGTGTGCGATATATTCCGGCATGGCTGCGATGAACTGGTCGACGTGGTCCTCGAACTTCAACGAAGTCGCCAAGTTAGCGGAACTGATTGATGCCACGCATGACCTTGCACCGATTCGATTTGCAGTTGCGGCACACGTTTACGATTTCGCGTGGTTCGATGGACGTTCAGCCGACGATGATTGTCGAGTTGGAAGAGGACGGGCTACGCGGCTTCGGCGAAGCGACAACGAACGACTACTACGGTGCCTCGTTTGAGAACATGTCGGCAGCGCTCGAGTTGTTGCGCGACGAAATCGAGGTAGTGCTGTGTGATGATCCCGAAGAGATGTGGGGACGTTTCGACGGTCGTTTGTCCGCTAATCGCTTCGCCCAATGTGCACTCGACCAGGCGGCTTACGATCTGTGGGGAAAGAAACAGGGGCAACCGGTATACGAGTTGTGGGGGCTTGATACGGAGCAAATTCCCGTCAGCAACTATACGATCGGCATCGACGACGTCGACAAAATGATCGAGAAGCTTAACGAGTTTCCCGATTGGCCCGTTTACAAAATCAAGCTGGGCACGGCCGATGATTTAAACATTGTGCGCCAACTACGAACGCACACCGATGCGGTTTTTCGCGTCGATGCAAATTGCGGCTGGACTGCGGACGAGACGATTGAAAACTCAAAAGCCTTGAAGGACTTGAACGTCGAGTTCATCGAACAGCCGTTGGCGGCCGAGGCGCTGGACGACATGAAGCGCGTCGTCGCCGAAAGTGTGCTGCCCGTCGTCGCGGACGAGAGTTGTCAGGTCGAAACCGATGTCGATCGCTGTCACGGCCACTTCGACGTGGTCAATATCAAGTTGGTGAAATGCGGCGGCTTGACGCCCGCGAGACGAATGATCCGGCGAGCAAAAGAGCTGGGCATGAAGGCCATGGTGGGCTGCATGACGGAATCGACGGTCGGAATTTCAGCGATCGCCCAGTTGTTGCCGATGCTGGATTATGTCGATATGGACGGAGCCGTGCTGTTGGCCGAGGACATCGCCAGCGGAGTCGTGGTCGAACGCGGTGTCTGTCGGTTCGCCGAGGAAAACGGTTCTGGCGTCAATCTCTTGACTTAAAGCGCCCGGCGATGACGCCGCGCTCGGCCTCGTTTCGATGGAGGCGGTGGCGGCGGTTTCGGCTGGTCATCGTCGACCGGCTGGTCGTTTGTGACGGGCGCGTAGACCGTGTCGAAGCCTTCCATTTCGTCGCGCTTCAGCAATCGGTTGATTCGCTGCTCGATGCGAGTCAGTTCGTGGCCTTCTTCGGGCG
Source organism: uncultured Pirellulaceae bacterium (assembly GCA_964343305.1). Lineage (GTDB taxonomy): Bacteria > Planctomycetota > Planctomycetia > Pirellulales > Pirellulaceae > CAYFJO01. The sequence goes on from CAYFJO010000078.1 coordinate 25,874, forward strand.
AGACAAAAGTATAGGCGACACCCTCGCGGCCCATTCGTCCCGTGCGGCCAACGCGATGGACGTAGTCGTCGCTGAACGTGGGAATGTCGAAATTGACGATGTGGGAAATGCCGGTGACATCGATCCCACGCCCAACGACGTCTGTCGCCACCAGAATCTTCAGCTTGGCGTCACGAAACTTTGACATGGTGCGATCACGTGCCGTCTGTTGCATGTCGCCGTGCATGCATGATACGTTTTTGAACTTCTTAGATAACTTTAGATAAATTCGCTCGACTCCGCGCTTCGTGCGGCAAAAGATGATCGCTTGTTGTGGATCTTCGCGCTCGATCAGTTTGACGAGCAAGCCAAATTTCAATTCGTCGGACACGGTAAAGTAAAACTGTTCGATGGTTTCGACGGACAATTCCTTGGGTGAAAAGTTCAGCGTCTTCGGCTTTTTCATGTACCGCTCGGCCAATCGCTGGATGGGCGGAGGAAGCGTGGCGCTGAGCAGCAACGTCTGACGATCTTTGGGACAACGTCGCAAGATTTTTTCGATGTCGGGTCGAAAGCCGATGTCCAGCATCCGGTCAGCCTCGTCCAACACGACGCACCAAAGGTCGCGCAACTCCAGCGTCTTCCGCGAGATGTGATCGATGACACGGCCAGGCGTGCCGACGACCACTTCCGCGCCCCGACGGAGTTTTTCAATCTGGCCGCGAATCGGTTTGCCGCCATACAACGCCACGCAGTGCGTCTTTGTGCCATGCGCCAACTTGACGAACTCCTCGCGCACCTGCACGGCCAATTCACGAGTCGGCACCAGGATCAATGCTTGCGGGTTGCGAATCTCGGAGAGTGGTGCGAGATCTTCAAGAATCGGAATGACGAAGGCGGCGGTTTTTCCCGTCCCGGTGCGTGCTTGTCCCAGCACATCAACTTCGTCCATAGCCACCGGGATGAAACCCGCTTGAATCGGCGTCGGCTGCTCGTAGCCAGCCCGCTTTAGCGCATCCAACATCTCGTCGGATAATTCAAAATCTTCAAATCGAGGTTGTTTTTTCGATTTTTTTCTCTTGGTGGTTTTCTTCTTCGCTGGCACGTTTCTTCCGTATCATTAAGTGGTTCAAAAAGGGGTCAGGTACCTTTGTGCCAAGCACCCTTTGGGCCGTTCCGGCAAAGGTACCTGACCCCTTTTTGAACCTGTGAAAAAAGCCGGTTCAATGACATGACAGCGTCATCGTAACCGGCTCGTCGTGTTTGTAGCAATCGGGTGTCCCCGATGTGACATCATTTCTTGGTCTTGGTCTTGGTCTTGGCCTTCGCGGTGGCCTTCTTCTTAGGTGACTTCTTTGCGGTCTTCTTGGTCGTCTTCTTCTTTGGCGACTTTTTGGCCGTGGCCTTCTTCGTGGTGGCTTTCTTCTTCACGGCCTTTTTGGTGGTTTTCTTCTTGGCTGCCATCTGTAATCGCTCCTTCAAAAGGTGTTTTGAGATAAACGTCCGTCCTTGAGGAGAAACAAATCACTCAGAACGACGGATGAGAAATCGCCGCGGGGCCAATTGTTTGCTTCTCCCAACTCGCGCATTTGAGCAACTTTGCCTTGTGTTCGTCAAGACGACTTGCAAGTAACATGGAATCGGATTCTTCAACTCCTGATCCATTTTCAAGATACTCATCAAAGGACCGAGTTCTAGAACTTGCTCGACATTTTGAATCTTAGAAGCTAAAACGCTCTCCTTGTTCGGCCACGTGATGCCCGGCTGCTTTGACGGCAGCGGTTGCCGGAGATGATGCGTCGAGGATCGGGTTCGTGTGGTTGAAATGAATGAACCGCACTTTGTCGCGATCCTTGGCAGGTAGGCTTTTGAACCTCTCGATGCTCTCCATGACAAATGGATGTGGGATCTCCGACATGTCGCGTCCGGGAAGTTCTCCGTTGGCGAAGAAGGTGCCGTCAAGGTAGGCGATGTCCACGTCGGCCAAAATGTCTTCGATCTTGATTTTCCAACGTTCCCATTTGTCGATGTCCGGCAGGTAGATTACCGTGCGCGAAGGACCTTGAATGCGATAGCCGACGGTCTCCGAGTATTCATCGCGATGCGGCACGAGAAAAGGAGTAATGTCGATTCGATTGTTGAGCTTCAGTTGGTGGCCCGCGGCGAGCCGATGGATGGCGATCTGCCTGAGCTGGATCAGTTGTTCCCACGGTCCGTTGCTTTCCAAAAACCGGCGCATCCTTGGCATTGCATAAACGGCTGCTCGGTTCGCCCCGATAGCCTCGCGACCGAGGTGAATTAGGCCAGTATAATGGCCGATGTGAGCATGTGTGAGCAGGATACCATCGAGACCGGGTGTCCTTCTTGTCGGCGAAAGCTGGTCTAACGCATGCAATTGCTCGCGGAAGTCTGGCGTACAATCGATCAACCAACGCTGCCCGTGCTGTGGGTCAACGATGGCAAGACACGCGATATTTCGTCTGAGTGTTTTGTCGTTCCACGCGGCCTGGCAACACTTCTTTCGGCAGCCGGCCTGCGGGAAACCTGCGTCTTGCGCAACGCCCAGGACTGCGACAAACGGTTCGTCTGATTCTAGCTCGTCCGCAACAATTGCCGAACAGATGAAACAACTGAGGCAGATGGCCGATAGGTGGTCAAGAATCGCACGCATATGTTTATTGGCTCCAGCGGCCGAACGGCGAGGCCGCAAATGATAATGATAACCCGAAGCAGACGACTTTGCGGCTGACGTCTCCATTTTTTGCTGATTGCTGATGACACGTCGCGGACTTTCGTGGAAAAAACTCATCACTTTCAGCCAATAACCCAAACTCTTTGCGCATCATTCCTTAACGAAGAGATTTAGGCGTTTGTCTGTTGCAACGCCGTAATAACCTGGACTTCCTTTCGAGGGGAAATACATGTCAAGAATGATTTGCTGTCTGGTGGCCGTTGTGTTTTTTGTGGGAGCAGCCGTAAGTGTCGGTGCGGAAGAGAAGAAGAAAGATCCGAAGGAAGTTTTCGCGAAACTGGACAAGAACAGCGACGACAAAGTTTCTGAAGAGGAATTTGTCGGCAAGAAGACCGGAGAAAAGGCGGAAAAGGCAAAGAAGTTGTTTGCACGAAAAGACAAGGATAAGGACGGATCTTTGACGCTCGAAGAATTCAGCGCCAAGCGAAAGAAGAAGAAATAACCCACGCAAGCGCTTTCAGCTTATACTGAATTGTCGTTTGAATGCGCTGTATGATTTACGTCACAACTATGAACGCCTCGCACGCGAGGCGTTTTCTTTGCGCCCAAACGGAACGGGGCGAACTAAATGTCACGAGTTGAACTTTCCCAGCGACACTCAGGTTACAACGACTACTTCCCTAGATTGGGATGCTGTTTCGAGGCATTCAAATCTGACTGAGATCGTGCACTAATGCGCGCAAGCGACTCGTTTTGTCACACAATTCTTTTGGCATTCAATCGAGTTGGCATGGCATCAATCAAGGCGCTATCTGATCTTCAAGTCGGCTTGTTTTACTTTGACCTCGATTGGTTTGGCTTTACTTTGCGTGAGTTGTAGGGACATAGTCTTGCGATAGCCGACATCGGGTTGCATGACGATCAACTGGTGTTCCCCAAGCGGTACGTCGTTGATCCGGAATCTGCCGCGTTCGTCCGTAACCGCAAAGTATGGGTGGTTGAAAACATAGATCCAGGCACGCATCCACGGATGAATGTCGCAACTCAGAACGACCGGTCGCAGTTTCTTTCCTGCGACAAATTGATGGCCGTACTCGCCACCTGCTCCAGTGAAAATGTTGAATTGGTTCTTTTCCTCGAAGGCAATCGCGCGGACGTTGTGGTTGGCTGCATCGCTGTTCTTGAACGTCACTTTCTGGCCGTCTTGAATCCCGATCAGATGCGGCACGAACGTATGCTCGACTTGATCGACGACGATTGAATCACCGCCTGCTTTGTTGGTTTCGCTCGTGTTGGCGTCATCGTGCTTGGCTTTCTGGAAATCAAGATAGACCAAAACAAACTCCAGCCCTTTTGATTTTCGGTCAACGATCAGCAGGTCCCTCTGTTGCCCGGCGTTGTCTCGAACCTTGGATTTTGGCACGTCTCCCGCGAAGGTTATCACGCCTTCGATCGTGCCCGTTTCTCTCTTGTTGGGCTTGTCCTCTTCACCTTGCGCGCTAATCGATGGCCGACAGAACAACACCGGGACCAACATGAAAAACACATACGCGACTGGTCGGTGTTGGGCCATGCAAGAGAACCTTACGCAACACACAGCAAGCTGACAGACTCACCGTTTTCAGGCGATATCGCTCGCTGATTGAGGACGATCAATCGGCCGACCACGCACGTAACATTGTCCTTGGATGCATTGGCGATTGCTTCGCTAACGATCGCAGTGCTGGCCGATTGTGGATGCTGATGTGACGACAGGATGGTGACGATTGCTTCATCGTCGAGCACATCGGTGATACCGTCCGTTGTGAGAACGATCTCGTCTCCGGCGTCGAGAGGAACGTCCACAATCTCTGGTCGGTGGTCGAGTGGCTTAACGCCGACGAAGTTCGTTACCACATGTCGAAGCGGATGATTTCGCGCCGCGGCTTCTGTCAATGCACCAGCGCTGATGAGTGCTTGCACAAAAGTATCGTCGGAAGTCAGGCGACACAACTCGCAACCGTGAAGCCGATACGCGCGACTGTCGCCAACGTTGGTCACAAATGCCCTGTCTTCCGCCACGACGGCCAATGCCAGGGTCGCGCCCATTCCGCTGAAGCCCGCATGCCGTTCCGCGTAGTGAATCATCTCATGACGTGACTCCTCGATTGCTTGCTCAATACACTCTTGAATCGAATACTGATCGACGTCCGTCGATTCGATTGCTTGTCGGATATAGTCTGGAATCGTTTCGACGATGATTTGGCTGGCCGTCTCGCCGCCGTTGTGGCCGCCCATGCCATCAACTGCCAGCAGAATTCCATGGCTGGCGTCCACATAGCAACGATCTTCGTTGATTTCACGTCTGCCTTTGGCCGTTTGGCTGCCGACTCGAAGTGTCATCCCAGCAGTCGTTTCATTGGGGCTTTCGGCCCATGGCGTTGATACTTTTCCACGAATACGATTCCAAACCGAGTGGAATCGATGGCCAAGATTGTGCCCCCAGCGACTCCAAATCGGGATGGTTGACGGACGATCAGCATCCTTCCGGAAATGTTTTGTTGTAATCATTGTCAATCCCTCGATCTTGCAGTTCTCATCAATGTTCCTATTCGTCGACGTTATATCTTCCCTCGATGTGGAAACTCCGACATATTCATTTGCACTGATCCGCCGTCCGTCAGCACGACCTGATCGTTAGTTGCTTGAAAGACCACCTCGCTAACTTCGGTTTCGTCCGGAAGTTGATAGACCAGAAAGCTGCCCGACGCCAACGAAATGACTTTCGTTCGAGGATCGTCTTTGCGAATCACGGTCCCCGCCATGATGTCACGCACAAATGAATAGCCCGCTGTTTTGACGATGCCGTTATCGTAGGCAACAACTTGACCTACGAAGTACCTAGGTTCATCGTGTTCGAACAATCGCCGGTGAACGATCAGAACCTTGTTTCCTTCATTCAGAATCATTCGGGCACCACTTTCCTTCTGTGCTATGACACGCGTTTCGCAGATCGTCGTCGTGTTCAAGAAAGAGAATCCGCAGCGCCATGACAATCTTGCCTCACAAGAAAGTTGACCATCGAAAGCATCGCAAACTGCGCGCCATTTCCGATTGATCTTGATCTGACAAATCTGCAACCCACATTCGTCTGATTCGCCATATTCGGCCGGCATATCCGCACGCCAAGCGTGCATCGACGCGCACCATCGCACGCGCCGCGCGAACGAATTCGAATCGAATCTGATTCTCCAACCATCGCCAATTTGCTAGATGCGATCGATGCAGAACAATTCGAAGGCAAGGCGCACAACATGCTCGGTCCGCTGTGCCGAGGCATTCGAACAAAGAGACCAACACGCTGACGCATTCCGCGCAGACCTGAAGTCAGTGGCGCACGAAAGCGGAATTGTGGGACTCGCATGAAGGGCGTAAATCGCGATGTCGAAATTGTGCCAGGAACTCGCTAAATCTGACCGGCTTCAAAAAGGGACCGTTTTTGAAGCTAGGAATTGCCGTCTCGTCGGATAACGAGTTTCCACTATTCGAGTACTCGAGTTGAGGAAAATGAATCCGTCAAAGTTGAACGCCATTCACGGAATATCTGACGACCAGAGCTTCCGTGCTGCGGCCTGCTTTAGCAATTCCAACGCGTCCTCTTCCAGCAAGAACCTGTCTTCACGCAAATCCAAAACTGCGTCGGCGTACCTTGTCAGGTACGCTTCGCGAGTTGGATATCGCTCGTGAATTGACAAACGAGGGTCTTTCGATTTTCGACGTTCGTCGAGTGTTTTCGCCAGTTCGATATATGAACCGTGAAGTCCGGCCAAAACTCCACCGGCGCCATACTGTTGGGCACGCAGGTTCCAACCCATGTAGGTTGCCAACGGCACTTCGACGTCCGGAAGACGAATCCCGGCAAGTTCGTTGCCGTCTTGATCGACGGCTGGGACGAGCGTTTGA
>CAYFJO010000079.1:0-32234 GCA_964343305.1 uncultured Pirellulaceae bacterium
GAATCGAGATCGGAAAATCGAAAATTAGCTGACCCAGATACGCGGAATGTGAGTGCCATGGCAAGTGAATAATGAATTCGATTGGCGGCAGGGACCATTTGCAACGTGCGCTGGTAATGCTTAATCGCCTCTTCGTATTCTTTGTTTGCCAGTGCCAAATCTCCCAGCCCGTTGTATATCGCGGGGTCCGCCAGTTGAATTTTCTTGGCGTTTTCAAACTGCTTCCGGGCATCGTCCAGACGATTCAGTTGCAACAAGACCCTTCCCAAACGAATCGAGGTCGCGGCATACGAGGGCCGCAACGGCTTGGCAGCTCTGAATTGCTCGGCGGCCTTCTCCAATTGCCCGGCTTGTTCGTAGAGCGCGCCTGCCAGATGAAGCCATCGAAAATCCCTGGGTGCTAGTTCGTGAGCGTTTTGATAACAAGTGGCCGCGGTTTCGGCAATCTCGTACGCGTGGTAGGTCTGGCCTAAGGCACCATAGGCTTCGGCCAGTTCCACGACCGTCACCTTCTCTTTGACGACAAGCTGATCGACGGCTTGACGCGACGCTTGCATCTGCTGGGACACGGTCGTTTCCAAACCGTCCAACTGTGGTTTCGGAACAGGCGCTAGTTTCATTCGCTCGCGTTCGGTCACAAAGCGATTCAGATTGGAGTCGCTGCCGACCGAGTTCGTGGCGAGACGTTGCCCGTGGCGCCAATAACGAAACGCTTTGGATGTCTGCCCGGTATCCATGTACGCCTGGCGAATTCCATCGTAGGCTCTCGTATGACTCGGCTCCAATTCGAGCGTCCGTCGAAAGCAATCAATCGCATCGTCCAATCGATTCGACTTCACATAGGCACTGCCCAAGTAATACCAGGCCATGAACAGATTCGGCCGGTATTTGACGGCCTCGCGCAAATGCCGCACGGCGTCATCGTGACGCTCCTGGCCAGACAAGATCACGCCGAGATTGTAATGAACTTCCGGCGAATCGGGAGTTTCTTCAGCCAGTTGATTTAAGTGATCGATCGCCTCATCCATTTGGCCGAGTCCCGCCAACACGATGCCTCGCCATTGCCGCGCCTGGCGGTCGTCCGGGCGGCGGCGGAGTATCTCGTCCAACGTTTTTTTCGCGTCCTCGACTTTCTTCAGTTTGAGCTGAGCGTCCGCTAGGTCAATGTAGGGTTCGATCGCCTCTGGCTTATTGTCGTCGAGCAGATTCTTGAGATGATCCAGTGCCCCTTGATGCCGGAACCTTGCCGCTCGCAGCACCGCCATGGTTCGATAGATGTCAGCTTCGACCCCTTGGGGAACGTTATCGCGTCCCAGAAAAAACACATCGGTAATGACGGGAGAATGCTCGTCGAGCGGGGCTAACAAATCCCGGTTATCCGACGTGTGCTGAATCAAATGGTCGGTCATCACGGCATGAACGACGTCTTGGCTGCGTCGCTTGGGCATGTGACACCTGGCGCAGTCTTGTGTGTCGACCCGATGCTTCGCGTTGTTATGGTCGATGCTGGCTTCATCCAACTCGCAATCGTCCGACTGGTGACACTTGAGACACGCGGCGCGATAGTGCGCGACGCGCTGCTCGGCGGGAACGTGGCGGTGTGGATCGTGGCATGCCTGGCAACTGATGCCGCCTTCGGTTTGCGCAAAACAACGGCTTTGTCGCAACCGGTAGGGGTGATGGTTGATCTCAAATCGTTCGGATCGTTCACGCCCGTCTTCCACTCCGTCCACTTGAACCATGTAATCGTCCAGAAGTTCTCCCGGTCGGAAGGAGTAGTCGGACCGGCCAAAGCGACGCAATCCAGAAATGCTTACCAACGGCTGCAAATGACACGAATTGCATATGTGCTCTCCCAGGTCGCCGTCGAGTTTTGCGGGATTGACTATCGTGGTCAGTATCTCCTCTTCCTTCTTGGCCAACGCGGCCTTGACGTGTTCGCCGCCCGGACCGTGACAGCGTTGGCAGCCGATGCCCTGCGGCAGATCTTTTGGAAAAATGTGCGGCACGCCATAGTGATCGCTTTTCAACGGCACGTCGGGATACGCGTTGTGACAGAACATGCACTCGCGGTTTACGATGCGAGCAATTCCAGAATGTTGTGCCGTGTCGTAACCCGGTGCCATCCCCCAACTCTTCTCTTGCGTGTACCAAGCGATCGGCAGTTGATAGAGTTCGCCGGCTTCGGTTTGGTAGAGGTACGTTCGAGACGTCTCGCCGGAGCCGAGAATCCAGTCGATTTTTCGCTTGAAGATGTTGATTTCTTTGCCGTCTTCGTCCAATTGAAAGCGCTTGAAATAGTACTCGCCGTTGCGCTGCGTCATGAGGTAACGTCGCTGGGAGGCGTCGTGAATGAACTCATTTTTTTCGAAGTCCTCAATGACTGCTTCTTTTGAGGGGCGGAAAAATGAGTTCGCCATGCCCGTATGCTGGTACGAGTCGTGAATCTTTTGATGACACTCGGCGCAAGTCGCGTCGTCGACGTAACCAGGCGCGGCCCCCGAGGTCACCGCCAGTTCATCAACCGAAATCTTGCCCGAGCCGGTCGAACTGCCAGGATCGCCGCTTCCACAGCCGATCATTAGGACCACCAACGCGCACTTCGTAGCTGCACTCGCCAGAGTGCGGATGAATCCAGAAGAAATCCGCGTTCTGGCAAACGCAGCTACGACGATCCCTAAACGTTGGAACATATTCACACTACCTCGTGGTGGAACCATTCAAAGCACGCTGCATTTCCTTGGCCGGTTGTCCAGGCTGAATCAGCCAATATCGATCCACGGCCAAATCCGTGAACTCCTCGCTTTTGCCGCGGGCGGCGTGCAGACGAACGGTCACCGATTGATCGTGCTTGCCCAGTCCCACAACCATTCGTGGGTCGCCTGCCGAGCAATAACTGCCATCGGTATGAACGCGCCTCCAGATCGACTGTTTTTTGGGCCGAATCACTTCAATGCGCGATTGCGTCGCGTCGCGGCCAAGCGAATCGACAACGCGGATTCCAACCCAGTGCTGCCGGTTGCCGACCTGGTTCAACAGCAGTTCCGCATTACCATTGTTATTGAGTACTACCACATCCGTGTCGCCATCGTTGTCGACATCGCCCATCGCGGCGCCGCGACTGACCCGGGACGTTTTGAACGCCAGCCCGGCATTGCGAGTCACGTCGGCGAAGTTTGCCCGCCCCTCGTTATGAAACAACTGGTTCGTCTGGTGCAATGGATACGGATCACCTTTCCGGGCGAGCGGTTCCATGATCCGTACCGCACCGTTCAACACGATCAGATCGAGCCAGCCGTCGTTGTCGTAGTCCAACATGCCCGTGCCAAACGCGGTATAACGCAGGCTCGCGGCGTGCAATCCCATTTGAATCGTGCGATCTTCGAACATCCCGTCGCCAACGTTGACATACAAGGTGTTCGACTCGCGCTCCAGATGTGTCACAAACACATCCTCGTCGCCGTCGCCGTCCAGATCGCCGACCTCGACTCCCATGCCCGCTTCGGCCAGCCCCATGTGATTGTAGGCCAGACCTGCCAGCAGCGCGCCGTCATGAAACTTGCCGTTGCCTTGCTCGTTGATCCAAAGTTGATTGGGGTCGCCATCGTTGGCCACGTACAGATCTGTCCAGCCGTCGCCGTTCAGATCCGCGGCACACACGGCGAGTCCCGCGCCAAAGGTCTGGTTGATGCCGCTCGTGGCGGTGACGTCGTCGAACGTCCCATCGCCATTGTTATGAAAAAGCCGATCGACGATCGGATCGTACGTGTCCGGTCCACAATAGTCCCGCGCGCTGCTGGCGGCATAACAGTGTCGTTTCATGTCCACCGAAAAGTCCACGTAGCCGGCGACGAACAGATCGAGCCAGCCGTCGCGGTCGTAATCGAAAAACGTCGCACTGGTGCTCCATCGCGGGTCGTCACATCCGCTGGCCTCGGTCACGTCGCTAAACGTGCCGTCGCCGTTGTTGCGGAAAAGCTGGTTCGAGCCAAGGTTGGTCACATAGAGATCCACCCAGCCGTCGTTGTCAAAGTCTCCTGTGGCAACACCCATGCCATAGCCTTCCGCCTCGATGCCGCACGACTCGGTCACGTCGGTGAATAGCAGCGGCGGATCTGCGCCATCGCCCATGTCGTTGCGAAAAAGCCGATCTCTCGGCGGCGCATCGCCGTCCCAACGCGCTGCCTTGGGGTTTTCGGTCTCTCTCAAAATCGCACCTTGAACGAGATACACGTCCAGGTCGCCGTCGTTATCGTAATCCAACAGCGCCGCACCAGCGCCGGTGATTTCCGGCAAATAGTATTCTCCAGTGGTTCCATTAAAATGAATATAGTCGATCCCGCAATCTTTCGCGGTTTCTAAGAACGGATGGACCGGTGGTCCGGCAACTGGTGGCTGGCCGTGCTTAGCCGAGACGTCTTTGGCGACCGGCGTTTTGGCAGTGCCCTCAGACTGCGTAGTTGTTTCTTTTGATGTGGAGGCTGCATTGTCCGCAGACGAAGGCGCGCCAGAACAGCCACCCATAGAGACGATGGCAATAGCAAACATATATACTGCCCATCGATAAAACGCGGAACAAAGCTCTGCCAAGTCAAACTCGGTTAACTCGTTCCGCATCGATGAATGTTCCCTACCGAGCACGACAGATCGCAAAGTCGCGATTCACTAACTACCTACTTCTTATTTTCGCAGCGGAGCGAACGATTAACAATAGGTAACCCGGATTACAAGTCTCAGCAGAAGGGCATCGTTGGCAGATTCATTTCCTGCGGCTAATTGACGAACTCGTCGTCGATGTGCAGATCGGTGATGTCGTCCAAGCTGAGTAGGGCGAAAAACCAATCCTGATCGGCCGAACCGGTCAGTTTGTCGATGTCGTCGTCATCGAAAACGCTGAAGTCCTTTTCCAGTCTAATACCGGTCATGTCACTGAGATTTGCTACCCGTGTGTCATAATCGCCTGGTCCATCCCACTCGGCGATGAGCGCCAGTAGAGCTTCATCAGTCAGGGCTCGGGTATTGTCGTCGCTGTTGACGTTGCCGTCTCCGTTCAGGTCGAAGACGCCGAGATTCAATAGCCCAGCGATCAAGATATCTTCGCCCTTCTGCCCTATCAATCGGTCGGCACCGTCATCGCCGACCAGAATGTTGCGTCCCTTTCCACCGATGATCTTGTCGTCGCCGGGACCGCCGTCCAGTACGGCGGGGGCGTTGCCGGCATTCAGTTTATCGTTGCCGGGTCCGCCATGTGCAATCGTCGTCTGAGCGACTGGACCGGTGACATTCAGTTGATCGTCCCCCCCGCAGAGATAAACCAGGATCGAAGTCGCCACGTTCGTATCGGCGGCTCCCGGGAACGTGTCGGTAAAGAAGTTGCTATTTACTTTCAGGTTGTTACCTGTCTTGATGATCTTCACATTGTCGTCGTCGCTGGTGCCAATGACCTGCAACACGCCGGTTGTCGGATGGATCCGCGCGCCAGTGACCCAGATCTCGGTCGAGGAATCCACGTCCACGCCCGTATCATCATCGGTTACCGTCACAGTCACCGTGAAAATTCCACCGGTGGTGTACTGGTGAGTTTCCGAGAACGAGCGAGGATCATTAGCGCCGATCGTAAGCACCGTTTGGTCAAGGGTCGTATTGTCCGGGTCGTTATCGTCGATTTCACCCCAATCGATGACGACTGTGTGGGTGTCGAGCGTCCCGGGATCCGTGAAGCTCCCGCTGAGCGTAACCAGATCATCGACAGTTGCCTTGTCATCCATGGCGCCAACGCCCGTAATCGGATCTACCGTCAAAGTTGGGGCCACGTTCTTGACGAGCACGGACGTGGTATCGCTGTCGGTCAGCGTATCGTCGTCGGTCACCGTGGCACTGATCGCGTAGGTGTCCTGATCTGTGTTGGTCGGGTTGTCATCTAGATACTGATGCGTCAGCGTGAAGTTCCGTGTGCCCGTGGCACTGGCTGCGAAGGTGTAGGTCTCGGTATTATCGGGACTCAGCGGATCGCCCCAGTTGATGTCCAGCGTGAACGTGTCCAGCGTGCCGGGATCGGCGATGGTGCCGGTCAGTGTGGCTACTCCGTTCTCGTCAATCATCGTGACCGGATCGAGCGTGAGCGTCGGAGCGACATCCTTGACCAGAACGGTTTCCGTATCGCTATCGCCGACTATATCGTCGTCGTCGGTCACCGTGGCACTGATCGTGTAGGTATCCTGTGGCGTGTTAGTCGGATTGTCGTCCAGGTACTGATGCGTCAGCGTAAAGTTCTGTGTGCCGGTTGGGCTGGCCGCGAACGTGTAGGTCTCGACATTATCGGGACTCAGCGGATCACCCCAATCGATGTCCAGAGTGAACGTATCGGGCGTCCCGGGATCGGTAATCGTGCCGGTCAGTGTGGCTACTCCGTTCTCGTCAATCATCGTCACCGGATCGAGCGTCAACGTCGGGATCACATTGTTCAAAGTAACGGTGGCGGTATCGAAGACCGTGCGATCCACATTCCTTATTCTCAATGTAACTATGGCAGAGGAGGCACCGTCTAAACCGGCCGCTGAAAACGTCGGAGTGACGCCAGTTTCACCGGCTTCGCCAAATATATTGTCACCATCCAGGTCCCAGTCGAAGATCGATCCCACCGGTGAGATACTGTCCGAGCCGTCTAGTTGCACGCTGTCGCCTTCGTCCACGAAGTAGGGTCCGCCTGCGTCGGCCGCTAAAGCTTCGACGACGCCATCGTCGTCCACAATGGTTAGTGTATCGGTGTTGCCGATGTTGGCGCCGGGCGCTGCCAAAATGAATGGTACGACGGCTTCGTTCCCTTCTATATCTCCGTCATCATTGGCGGTAATCATCAAGGACCCAGACGAACTCTGCGCGGGGATTAGGATCGTGCTGCTAGAAGGGGTGTAGTCCACGCCATTCGTCGCTGATCCAAAGAACAACAAGCTTACATTTATGTCTTCATTAACCGTGGTCGGCTGCCGTGTAACCGGGTCCAGCAGCGTCGCCGTGAATGTCCCTACGCCACCATCTTCTGCAATCAACGACGGCGCGGCGCTAAGCTCAACGACGGGCAGGTCGTCATCACGAATCGTTGTCGTGACCTGCTGCTCGCCGAGTTCAACAACGTTGGAGGGTCCGGCAACCGTGTTGATGTCCACCACGACTGATTCGTCGCCTTCAAGATCCGGATCTTGAATCGCGGTAATCGTGACCGACGTACTCTCGCTACCCAAAGGGATAATAATCGACGATACCACGTTATCTCCGGAATCCGTAACTTCGTAATCCGTGTCGTTCGTGGCATCGCCACTAAACCCCAGACCGACCGTAACGTCGTCGCTCGTTGTGACAGGTGTGTCGGCGTCACCTAAGATGCCCAGTGGGTCGACCAGCGTGGAAGTGAGCGTGGCCTCTCCCGACGCTTCGGTGATAGCAGACGGCTCAACCGTTAGTGCAACACCGAGGGCTCCGGCTTCGGTGATAAATGTAGTTCCCTGTTGTTGGCCGCCCTCAGTGCCGTTGGTTACGCCCGTGATGTCGACAATCACCGATTCGATTTGATCCACTTCGGCGCCGTCATCTATAGCGGTGATCGTGGCCGTCCCGGTGGCGAGGCCCGCTGGGATCACAATTGATGTGGCCGACACGTTGTAATCCGTTCCGTAACCAGTCGCGCTGCCGCTAAAGCCGAGGTTAACCGTGACGTCAACGTTACTGACCACGAAGCTCCGGTCTTCCGATTCCGGATCATCTACCAGGCTGGCTGTGATCGTTGCCTCGCCCCCATTTTCGTCAATTCCTAACGGACCCACGCTTAAAATGACCGTAGGATTCGTATTCAGAGGCAATGCCTCTTCAAGGATCGTAACTGTCGCCTGCTGGTTGCCATCTTCAACGGCTCCGCCACCGGCTACGTTTGCAACGTCCACAATGATTGCTTCGTTGGGATCCACCTCTGGCTCATCATCCACCGTGAGGATCGTGACTGACGCACTCGAGCTGCCAGCGGGGATTACGATCTGCGACGTAGCCGTTGGAATTCCTTGCTCGTCAAACACAACGACACTGTAATCGTCGGGGTCCATCGCGGTGCCGCTGAAATCCAAAGTTACGGTTACGTCCTCGGTCGCTTCGAACGGCACTTGCGAGCTTGGGTCTTCTGGGTCATCCAGAAAGCCGAATAGCGTTGCGCTGATCGAACCCTCGGATCCCTCGAAGACCTCCGGAGAAGCGCTGAGCACTAGGTCTGGAACCAAGGTCACGGTTTGGACGGTTGGCGACGGATCCGCCATTCCGCCATCGTCGTCCGTCACATCAGCAGTGATCGTGAACGGACCGCTACCAGAGTGCAAGTGAGTCAGCGAAAAAGTGCGCGTCGTTGGATTCCAGTTGATTCCGTCCTCGCTTTCGGTCAATGTCGTCGTACCAAGTGTGAACTGCTGGATGTTGTCTTCGTTCGGGCTCGCTTCATCTCCCCAGTTAAGATCGACTATGAACGTATCCAGAATTCCGGGGTCCGAAATCGTACCGGTCACCCTGCTCGTCAAACCGGCAAGGACCGCCGACAAGCCAACATCGGGAGCCACGTTGTTGACCGTGACCGTGGCCATGTCTTGGGATCCCGAACTACCATCTACGGTTATCGTATAACCGCCGGCTTGGTCATCGAGATACCGGTGCACGCAGCTCAGTGTCCCATCACCTTCGCGACCGTTGAATGTGTCGGCAACCAACATCGTCCCGACGGGGCTGCCGTCACCCCAATCAATGTCGATCGTCCCTTCACCCGAATAACTAATGTCAAGTTGCAGCGTGTCGCCTTCGTTCCCGACGAGAACGCTCGGAATATCGACGGTCAGCAGGCAACGGTTCTCAAGTACCTCGACACCGAACCATCGTCGAAGTTGACGTTTGGCCGAACGCGCTGTGGGAGAATTGTCGAACAGCGCACGCAAGACATTCGGGAAGTTGAGCATGGTGCTTCTCCTTCGGTGTATGAATCTTGGTGGTGACAATCAACGAGGAAACTTCAGGGCTCTGCGAGTTTGCTGCTGCGGCCCGCAGAACGCGGTCATGTAAGTTACCTCTGTAGTGAGGCGATTTCAAGATACTAATTTGCGAATACTCGAATACTTATGCGCGGCTTATTTATCTATCCATCAGGCGACAAACTTGATAAGAAATGTCGGCGCGACTTTTGATACTTTTGATAAGCGCGCAGTGAATGAACCAAGTGTGCGGAACCGCTCGCTGGTGGGCGGATTTGTTTCCGTAACCCGCGACTCGCGCCTTGCGACTCACCCACGGCGAAGTGCTCAGTAGTTTCTACTAAAGAAGAGCGATGCCGCCATACTCAACAGTGGTCATACCCACGGCTCAAACTTGATTGGGAAGTGATTTTCAAAACCGCAATACGAGAAACTCCCAACATCATGGTCAGGCAATGTCCTACATCGGGGTGGCTACAATTCCGCGAGTCGTCTGCGCGGCAAGTAGGTCGGGCGAAACATCAACACCAATTAAATCAAGCAATTTGTTGACAGCGGTCTCCTGTTTGATATGTTACACGCGGATGAGGTTGTCCCCTCCTCACCATCGTTTTTCACAATGTGTCTCTTTTGCTTGGAGTGGTTTCAATCTTTGGATTAAGGAGCGATGGTAATGAACTTAACAAAGTTTGGAAGAGTTGGCGTGATGGTGTTAGTGTTGTTGGCGCTAATTGCTCCTGCGTCGGCGGACCATTGTATTTTCGACGACTTAATCGTCGACGGCAGTGCATGTATCGGTTTCGATTGCGTCTGCAACAGTGAAAGTTTTGGGTTTGATACGCTCCGATTAAAAGAAAACAATCTGCGCATCGATTTTACGGACACGAGCAACTCGGCATCGTTCCCAACAACGGACTGGACAATCGTGGCCAATGACAGCACCAATGGCGGCCGTAACGCGTTCTATGTCACCGCCGACACGGGCGCACAAAACACTGGCGAAAAATTCACGATCGAGGGCGATGCACAGGATAACGCGATCTATGCAACATCAAACAAGGTTGGGCTTGGCCTCAGCAATCCGGTTGTCGAACTGCACATCCGCGACGGCGACACGCCTACGGTGCGGTTGGAGCAAGACGGATCGAGCGGTTTCGCGCCGCAAACCTGGGACCTTGCCGGCAATGAAACCAACTTCTTTCTCCGCGACGTCACCAACGGTTCGCGACTGCCCTTCCGCAGCCGTCCCGGTGCACCCACCAGCAGTATCGACGTTGAAGCTGACGGCTCGGTGCGAATTGGTTCCGCCGACACTACATCCGCCCAGTTGTATGTTGAAAAGGCAGCCGAAAGCAGTGCTGGCGAAGAACTTGTTCGGTTCAAAGTCGCGGACAGTGACACGGAATTCATCCGTTTCGAGAATGCGTCGTCAAGCAATAGCGTGTTGATTCCAAGAATCACCGGTGCGTCGGGTGGCCAAAGAACAGCACTGTCGTTCAACGGCGAGATTGAGACCGACGCTGGTTCGAATCCGGCTCTTCTTTTCCGCGGTGCCAGAGGTTCCAACGACCTTGTGACCCGACCGATCGCCGAATTTCACAATCGGGGTACAGTCGCCGTTACGATCGCGGCGAGTGGCGACATCACTGCCAACGGAGTGTTGCTGACCTCCTCGCGCGAAACCAAAAAAGATATTCGCGCTATTGATAGTGATGAAGCCCTGTTGGCTTTAGAGAAACTGCAGCCCGTCGAGTTCGTCTACAAGAACGATGCCAAGGAAGAAAAACGCCTTGGATTTATTGCCGAAGACGTACCGGATTTGGTTGCCGTTGAAGGCCGCAAATCGGTTTCGCCGATCGATATCATCACCGTGCTGACCAAAGTGGTCAAAGAACAGCAAGCACGTATTGAGGCGCTGGAAGCGGCGAAGTAACACTTCTCGTACTAGCGTCCCAAGTCAATCAAAACTTCCGCCGCTGACGGATGTTGGCGGCGGTTCTTTTTTTGAGGGCCGTGTGTTGAAACGACGCAGCGGAGCCGCAACCAAAGTAGGATGGGCACTTCTGCCCGTCGTAGGTATGACGGACAAGAGTGCCCGTCTTACGAAAATGCGCGCAAGAGAAGCAAGATAGCTCGGAATTGTAGAACGACGTTTTCGGCTTGAATCATTGGGGCAGCACCATGTGGTTGGAGGTCGCGCGTGATCGCACTGATCCATCGGACGTTGGCTTTCGCGCCCTACAATTAAGCTCCATCGCAAGAAGAATCTTGTCGATACTATTCGGAGCAACCGATCGTCTCCCGCCAATTGGTGGTTTCGCTGATCGTTAGAATAGTGATGTCTCCGAAAATCGTTGATTCTTAGTGATATTGCTTGACTGGCGGTCTGTATGTGATAAAGTGCGTAGGGTTAAGGAAGTACGTTCGTACCCCCTCACCGATACAGCGGGTGGAAAACACTTGTGGTGGTACTGCCTCTAACTATATTGTGTCCTATGACGTCTCAACTCTTTCTTCCAAGTAAAGGAGCATTTGGTCATGATCGCATCAACGTTTGGAAGGATGAATTCAAGAATTAGTTTGTCGTTGTTAGCACTGTTGGTTTTGGTCACCCCAGCATCGGCGGATCAAGTCATATTGGACGACTTGATTGTCGACGGCAGCGCCTGCATTGGCATGGACTGCGTTAACGGCGAATCTTTTGGTTTTGATACGATTCGAATCAAAGAGAATAACTTGCGCATCAGGGCCGTCGACACGAGCAGCACGTCTAGTTTTCCATCACGGGACTGGCAGATCACATTCAACGATTCGTCCAACGGTGGGCAAAACAAGTTTTCCATCGACGACATTGACGGTGGCCGCACGCCATTCACAATTGAAGCCGGTGCACCGAGCCATTCGCTGTATGTGGATGACGGCGGTCGAATTGGCTTCGGCACAAGCACTCCTGTTGCTGATTTACACGTCAAGAGTGGCAATACGCCGACGTTGCGTCTGGAACAAGACGGCACAAGTGGTTTTACACCGCAAACCTTTGATGTGGCAGGAAACGAAGCCAACTTCTTCATCCGCGATGCGACCAACGGTTCGACACTGCCGTTCCGCATCCGCCCCGGCGCTGGTAGCAGCAGTATCGATATTGAAGATGACGGCTCGGTTCGCCTGAATTCCTCATCATCCACCGACGCCCAATTGTTGGTCAACAAGGACGCCGAAAGCAGCACAGCCGAAGAACTTGTTCGGTTCCGAGTCGCAGACAGCTCGAACGAGTTCATCCGATTCGAAAATGCGTCGTCAAGCGATAGCGTGTTGATTCCAAGAATCACCGGTACGTCGGGTGGCCAAAGAACTGCAATGTCGTTCAACGGCGAGATTGAGACCGACGCTGGTTCGAATCCGGCTCTTCTTTTCCGCGGTGCCAGAGGTTCCAACGACCTTGTGACCCGACCGATCGCCGAATTTCACAATCGGGGCACAGTCGCCGTTTCGATCGCGGCGAATGGCGACATTACCGCTAACAGCACGTTGCTGACCTCGACCCGCGAAGCGAAGAAAGATATCCGCGTCATTGATAGCGATGAAGCTCAACTCGCATTGGAAAAACTCCAACCTGTTGAGTTCATCTACAAGAAGGACGCCACGAGCGAAAAACGTGTCGGTTTTATTGCTGAAGACGTGCCTGATTTGGTTGCGGTCCAAGGCCGTAAGACCGTTTCGCCGATCGACATCGTTGGCGTTTTGACCAAAGTAGTGAAAGACCAACAAGAAACGATCAGCGATTTGAACAAACGTATTGAAGCGTTGGAAGGCGAAAAGTAACTCGCATCTTAACTCAATCAAGCAAGCCGCCGTTGGCCATTGTCAGCGGCGGCTTTTTTTCGGCCGCTGCGCGGTTTGCGGACGCCGCTCATCTTGCTCGATCCACTGGCGACTCGCGGCCGCCATCATTTGCCCGGCGGCTTGATGACCCTTTTCGTTCCAGTGGCCCGTCCCCATTTGCGTGTTGTCAAAGCCATGGAAAAAGGTGTCGTTCTCTTGCGCTAACCGCTGAAGACGGGCGGCCAATGACAAAACCGGGATGCCCTCGGACTGGCAATGCTGGGCGATCCGTCGGTCTGGATAGAAAACATCCTCGATCCCAAGAGTGTCTTTGAACGCCTGACGCACTTCCCCGTCCGGATGCACCTGGATTCCGTTGCTCAGCGTCACCACGAGCAACTTTGCACGATGTTGTTTGACTTCACGATGGATCGCATTGATCAAACGCTCGGTTGTTTGCCAGGCCTCACGCCAATCGCAGCTTTCCGGTTCGCGGAAAACTTCTAAGTCCACCCCCGGTTCGTCCCACACATGTTTCGACGAATTTCCCGGTCGATTGAAGCCTTGTCGCGCGCGTCGGATCAATTGCAGGACGGCCGAATGGTGCACTAGACTTGCAATTCCGCCTTGCTCCAATCGCCGGCGATTCTGCCAAGTTGACCAGTCACGAAACGCTTCGTCGATTTCGATCTCGCCAGCTTCATCCACGCCAAAGAAAGGGCGTCCCAGATCATACTGCTGCGACAACGCGCGGGAGTTGTTGCGAATGTCGTTGCCGGTGAACATGGCCAGCAGCACCACGTCCGGATCGTATTTCCAAACCTTGTGCCGCAACGTCAGCCACTGCGATCCCGTGCCATAGCCTTCCACGCCAAAGTTGAGCACTTCAATGGGCGGCGATGATTCACTGGCGTTTTCGTTTAACACCCTTTCCATCACCTTGGGGAACGAATCTTCCAACGACACTTGCACCGCTTCGGCAAACGAGTCGCCCAACACGGCGATGCGGAGACAGCCATCCGATTTTTCGACAGAAAACTCTCGGTCTCGCATGCCGTCGGAATTGATTTGAACGTATGCCCGGCCCTCGGACGTACTCCAGCCCCTGGCCCCCGGACGCAACGACCGTCCGGTGACGGCGTCCGTTTGATGAAGCATGGGCGACGTCACACCGACCACTCGCAAACCCAACTCCGCGATCCCAAATGAAACGACCAGGCTCAGACCGAGCAACAACAGTTTGAATTTCCAGCTACGATTCATTCTTTTCATTAGGCTGCCTCTTGAATCTCGGAAACGGTTTTGTTTGCCGACAGGCGGTACTCCGCTACTTGACGCCGGAGTCCTTCACGCAGTTCGGTTTTCGACACAAACCCAAACGCTTGTTGAAAACGGGTTGCGTCAAGAACGTCGTCGCTGAGCCACTTGTCGATAGTCGACTTCCAGGCGGTGGCCTTCTTCTTGATGGGCGTGAACCACGTTGCCGCGCGTAATCCACCTCGGACCAAACCGGCCGGAATGCGCATGCGTGGAACCTTAGTCCCCAGAGCATCGGCCAGCCCACGAACGACGTCTCGCATGAACACTGGCTTGTCAGCGACGTTGTAACATTCGACCTGTGAACCGGCCTCACGAGCAGCCGCCAGCAACACTGCCGCGGCTGCATCATCGCCATGAAGCAATGACTTTTGATTTGCGCCCGTCCCGATCCAAATGAATCGACCTCGGTCAATCGCGCTCATCAACCGGCCGACGTTACCCGGATCCCCTTCACCATACAAAGTCGCCATCCGCAAGATCGTCGCTCTCATACCGCTTTGTTTGCAAACGTCCTTCAATCGCTGCTCGGCTTCCCATTTGCTGATGGCATAAGGCGTCGTGGGATAGCACTGGGTGTCTTCCGTAACTGGTTGTGGCGGACATTCGCCATAGACAGAGACCGAACTGATCAAGACAAAGTGCTCAACTCCCGCGTTGGCCGCCGCGATGGCCAGACGTTCGGTGGCCTCGACGTTGACATCGTGAAACATGTCACCGTCATTGGAAGTCTTCCGGTGACGATGAGCGAGTCCCGCGGAGTGAATCACGCAGGATGTGCCGTCGACCAGATCATCGAGCGGTTCGTTGGTCAAATCTCGCTGTACATAACCAGGCAACTGATCTCTCGAAACTTGCGAACGACCCGTCGTGCGAACTGGCTGCTTGCGCTTCGCCACTTGCGCGGCGATCCGGGATCCGAGGAATCCGGATGCTCCCGTGACCAAGATCGTTCGCTGATTGGTTACGGCACCGTCACGCGGCTCGGCGTTGGTCGCATGCCGCGGCGAGCGAGTGTTGTTGAAAGAGTTGTTCATATCGATTTACGATTTCTGCCAATGGATACTTTTGCTCGACGGCTCGACGCGCCCGGAGTGCCATCTCGGCAAGCTGCGCTGGATTGTCGCGCGCGCGACAAATGGCACGTGCGAAACCCTCGACGTCACCCGGATGAACCGTCCAACCAACCCGCTCCTCACGCACCACTTGGGCCAATTCCGAGTCTTCATCCGCCATCGCAATGATCGGCTTACCGGCGGCCAAGATGTTGTACATGCGGCTCGGCACGGACACGCCGGCCATGCCCGATACGAATGTGATGATGGACACGTCGCAAGCGTTTAGTAATTCAGAGAGTCTCGATCGTGGCAACGGGTCGATGAACGAAACGTTTTCCAGTTGTTGTTGCTTCAAGGCGTTTTGCACCCACAGTTTCTTTGCGCCGCAACCGGCCAACAGAAAGTGGATGCCGGTCTCGTGCCGCAGACGGCTGGCGCACTCGACGACGGCTTCCAGGTTGTGCGTGCGGCCCATGTTGCCGGAGTACTGGACGATGAATTTGCCTTGCAGCCCCCATGATTGAATGAGGGATTTGCCACTTTGTGGATCGGCCTGCACCAGATCCAGGTCGGGCCAATTCGGGATGACGACCACCTTGTCGTGAGACGACCGCAGTTTTTGGCAAACGAGCGACTGCATGTCGCGTCCCAAGACAATGATCCGTTCAACCGATTCGTACAGACGTCTCACACGGTTTTCCAGCAATCGCGTGATCCAGGAATTGGGTTTGAGAAATCCGGCGGCCGTCGCGGATTGCGGGTACACGTCATGGATCAAAAGAAAACACTTCGCCCCGCGCAGCCAACACACCCACGAAACGAGAAACGGCAGCAGTGGTGGATTGGTGACCACCAAAACAAGTTGCTCACGCCGCAACCGGACAAGCAGATTGATGAAAATGGACAAGCTGAGTGTCAGCAAATTGACCACCCTCAGCGCCAGCACGTTCTTGTTCCAGGTCGTTCCCCAACAGCGATGGATTTGCACACCGCCCCGCGACTCGTTCTTCGCGGCTCGCACACCGCGCGCCGAGTACGTCGGCTGGCCGCAAATGACGCGGACTGGCCGATTCGCCGCGAGTCCCTCAGCCATCTGCGTCAGATAGTGCCCCGTTGATGTTTCTTCGGGGTAGTAGAGTTCGCTGACGACCCAAAGTTGTTGTTGTTCGCCTTGGTTCATCGCGGAACGATACTGAGAATGCCAGTGCCGATGAAGATCAATTCAGGCCGGATTTCGGGCGCGGTTCAAATTGAGGCCTTTTTGGGCAACAGCTTGATAAACCCACGGATGGCAGCGCCGACCCACGGATGAATTCCCCACAGTGTATCCGTGGGTCGGCGCTGCCATCCGCGGGTTCAAGACTTGCTTCAAGGCTAGCGATGAAAGCTGTTACCCAAGTTTGAATACGCCGGATTTCGCCCATTGTTTTGCGGCTTCAAGTTCTTCCGAAGATTCCCAACTGCCGTTGACGGTGGGGGGCTACCTTTGATACTGTCCCCCCCCGTTTTGGCACGCTGTGACAACTCAGCGCGCAAAATGGGTACACGGGCCAGGGACAACGAAATGTTTCGAAAACATCGCAGGTTTTCACTCCAACGCCTTTCCGATGGCCGGGCGATGATCAATCTCGGTTGTGGGGCTCGCGCGGCGTCGGATTGGAATAATATCGACTTTAGCTGGCTGAACCGCGTTGGACGGCATCCGTGGTTGTGCCGCTGGTTGCACAAGATTGGATTGCTGTCCGATGCAAGGCTGGAGCGAACCAAGCATCTGGATCCCAACACACTGATTTGGAACCTCAAATACGGAATTCCGTTCGACGATCAGAGTGCGGACGTTGTTTTTCATTCGCACTTGTTCGAGCATCTGGATCGTCCGACGGGCGATGCGTTTCTGAAGGAATGCAATCGAGTCCTCGCACCCGGCGGCGTCATCCGGATTGTCGTTCCGGACTTGGAAAAACTGGCGCGGGATTATTTGGCGATTATGGACGACCCAGTAAGCGAAATCGATATTGACGCTCACACTTTCGCAACCGAAGAGATCTTCGACCAGATGGTACGCCGGACGCCTGTGATTCGCGGCCAGCAGGGTTGGGTCAACCGTGTCATCGAAAGCACTTTGATTGGCGACACAGATCGCAGCGGCATCATGCATTGTTGGATGTACGACCGGCACTCATTGGCAGACGCGCTTCGCAGGGCCGGTTTCAACGACGTGCAGGTCCACACACATTTGACCAGCAGCATTGACGACTGGCAGGATTTTGTGTTGGACAACGAACCCGACGGGTCGGCGTACAAACACAGTTCGCTCTACATGGAAGCACGACGTCCCGCCACCGCAACACTTGATCATACACGCGAAGCAGCATAACGCTCCCAGCGACAAGGTCCCGCGCAATGAATATTCTTGGCATGAACGTTTTTCACGGTGACTCGTCTGCGGCCCTCGTTCAAGACGGCAAGCTCGTCGCGGCAATCGAAGAAGAGCGTTTCAACCGCATCAAACACTGGGCGGGATTCCCGGCTGAGTCCATTCGATTCTGTCTGGAGTCGGCGGATCTGCGGCCTGGTGACGTGGATCACGTGGCGTTTGGCTTCAACCCGCGAGCCAATTTTTGGCGGAAAATCCTCTTTACACTTCGCTATCGGCCCAACCTGGGTTTCTTGCTGGGCCGATTCAAGCGGCAGGCAAAGTCGATCAACCTGCGCAAGCTGTTTGCCCAGGCGTGCAATTGCACGGTCCATGATGTCCAGGCTCAGTTTCACAACGTCGAACACCACGCGGCCCACTTGGCCAGCGCCTTTAATGTTTCGCCGTTTGAGCGAGCCGCGTTACTGTCGATCGACGGCATGGGCGACTTTGTCAGCAGCCTATCCGCGATCGGCGAAGGGACAAACATTCGGCAATTGTCGCGCGTCTACTACCCACATTCGCTGGGCTGGCTTTATCAAGCCATCACGTTGTACCTCGGTTTTCACAATTACGGTGACGAGTACAAAGTCATGGGTCTGGCACCCTATGGCGAGCCGGAGTTTGTCGATCAATTTCGGCAACTCATTCGGCCGCACGGCGACGGCTTTGTGCTGAACCTGGATTACTTCACGCATCACACGCAAGGCGTGGCGGCAAGCTGGGAAGGCGGCAGTCCAACCACGCCGCCGTTTCACAGTCCGAAGCTCGAACACTTGCTTGGCCCCGCGGCCCAGCCGAAAGCGGAACTCACCGAGCGGCATCAAAACATCGCCTCGTCACTTCAGGTGGTCACTGAGGAAATCTTGTTTCACGTGTTGCGGCAACTCCACAAGAAGTATCCGTGCGACGACCTTTGCCTGGCTGGCGGAGTGGCGATGAACTCGGTCGCCAACGGAAAGATCACCGAGAACACTCCGTTCCGCAACATCTACATCCCACCCGCGGCGGCGGACAACGGCACCTCGTTCGGCAGCGCGTACTACGTGTGGAATCAGATCCTCGGCCAGCCGCGTGGATTTCAACTGGATTCCGCAGCGTGGGGAACGCAGTTCACGGACCAGCAATGCCGGACGGCCATTGAATCACGCGGGCTGGAAGCACAAAAGCTTGACAAACAGGACTTACTGGAGACCATCATCGACACGATTTGTGATGGCCGAGTGGTGGGCTGGTTCCAGGGCAAAATGGAGTTGGGTGCCCGGGCGTTGGGCAACCGCTCGCTGTTGGCCGATCCGCGCCGAACCGACATGCGTGACATCATCAACTTGAAAATCAAATTTCGCGAAAAGTTTCGCCCGTTTGCTCCCAGCATCATGGAAGAACACGTCAGCGACTACTTTGAGTCGGACCAGCCCTCCCCGTTCATGGAGCGCGTCTTGAAGATCCGGCCCGAGAAGCGTGACGTCATTCCGGCGGTCACGCACGTTGACGGAACTGGCCGTTTGCAGACGGTTAGCCGGTCCACGAATCCGCTCTACTGGGAGTTGATCAACAAGTTCGCCAGCCGCACGGGCGTCCCGATCATCTTGAACACGTCGCTCAACGAAAACGAGCCTATCGTCAACGAACCGGGCCAGGCGCTGGACTGCATGCTCCGGACCCAGATGGATGCTATCGTCCTCGGATCGTATTTTGTCAAGCGACCCGCTACCGCGCAAGCGGCGGCCTAATCACGGTCCGTTACTTCTTAGCTTCGCGCAACAGTTCCACAGGACGTGCCCGTCGGACACTTCTCATTTCCGTCAAATACACCACGAAACCGAAGTAGAGTGCAAAGCCGAGCAGATAAAAGTAACGACTCTTGATTGGCACATCGCCGGGAAAAACCAATTTGTCGTCATGGAAGTTTTCACAGATGAATCGGTTCGTAAAGGGCACATCCCAGATCCAGACACTCAGCGGCAGAAACGATACAAAGATCGGAGCTACCAGGATCTTTGTCGACGGAAACCGCTTGCCAACAAAGAAGATGACAATGGCCAAGAAAACTGCCCCACCAAACGAAGGGTCTTTCGTCAGCCAACCAAACAACACGGAAGGAACGTAATAATCGGCGCCGAAATACTTGAGCATGCATGTTGGCCGATAAAACACAACATGATGCAGTATGGCGGTGAGAGGAATGACAGTGAGACAACACAGTACTTTCCACCAAAGATCTTGATGTGCCTTGGTCGCATCTTGCAATGCAACCGGGCTCTTGGGCGGCCAGAGGATCTGCTGTAAAAGACTTGGCTTAGTCGGGGTCATTGGCTTTCGCATCCTTTGCGCGCACGTTCATCGGGGACACGCGACGTGAAGGTAGGGGGACACGTGGCGTGACGTAGGGGGGGAACGTGAGTGGAATGTAGGGGACTAGTGCTTTGTCAAAGTAGAAAGTTGGGGTGCCACTGGCTCTGCCAGTGCTTCGCAAGTACGAACACCATCAGGATTTGCACTAGCAGAGCCAGTGGCACACGATCCCAAAATTGAAAGTTGACAAAGCACTAGAGCGTAGGGGAAACGTTACTAGGGCGTAGGGGAAACGCGGCGTGAATAAATCACGCCCGTCGTCATAATTGCAATCGGCCGCAGAATTCGGACAACGGTTACCAAAGGAATAGATGAGCGCCAGATTGTTTAGAAAGCACTCCGCTTGTACCGTTTAGAGAAAGTTTGCGTGATTTTCCGGCAACTTGCCGGGACTGAGGGAGATCTCGGCGGCAGTCGCGGGAGACCCTATTGAGAGTTGGACCAGGGTCACGAACCTCTCGCCAGTGCGGCAAACATCAGGTCATCTTCGTGGCCCACCAGCAGATCCGCGAGGCCAAGTAGGTGGCCGATTTCGTCCAGTACCGTGGTGAACAGGTCCGTCTGGCCAAGCGCGTCCGCATCGGTTTTGGTAAACTCCATCTCGTCAAACGGCGCGCGATCAACGAACGAGCTGTGGCTGGTGGCGTTGCTGTCAATCACAATTGTGTTGCTCGTTCCCAAGCCGAGTCGGTTGCCTGACAGGTCGCCGATTTGCACGCCGACGTCCCGTAGGCTGACAAATTGTTCAGAGGTCAGCCCCGTGTCCCGCCGGATCGTCGTTGCGGCCGCCGCGATGGGCCGCAATTCGGCAACGCGGATCGGAGCGTTGAGAGCTTGAACCGCGGGTGCGGTGGTTAGACTCGATAAACTGACCATTCCGGGGTTGGAGAACTCCGAGGTGTTACCGTTGCCGTCGGTGGCCGTTGCGGAAATGAGCACGCCGGCGGTCGCCCCGCCGGAAGGAATTGTAATCGTGGGCGAGGCACCTTCGGTGTATGTGTGCGAGCCTAGAAACGTCTTGCCCGAGCGCGAAATGCCGTCGGTGATGAAGAATTCGATGGCCAGCGGAAACAACGCGTTGCCACTTGTTGTCGGCACCGAGTAAGTGATCTCCAGGTTGCCTGCCGTCAGCACCACGCTGGAGATCACAGGATAGTTCTGCTTTTGATTGGGACCGATGTCCGGGTCGTTCAGGTCATTCGGGTCGACGCCCGCGATCCCTATCTCGATCCCCAGCGTGCGGTTTTCAAAGATGGAGTTTTGACGGATGGCGTTGCCTGTCGAAGTGCCGCCTCTCACCTCGACTCCGGCTTCCACGCCGCTGTGGCCGACGATATTGCCCGCTCCGGCAGCCGTTCCGCCAACCGTCGTGTTCGACACTTGAAAAAGAGACACGCCGCCACGAAAGTTGCCCAAGGCAGAAGTGCCCGCGGCGTCGGTACCAATCGTATTGCCTTGAATAATGTTGCCGTCGGCGTTAAACGACGACAAAATGCCGTTGCGACCGTTGCCGGAGATCAGGTTGCCGGCTCCCGCGGCCGTGCCACCGACCGTGTTTGTCGAGGAACCCTCCATCCACACGCCGTCACGCCCGTTGCCTCGGTCCAACGTGCCGCTGACGTCCGTCCCGATTCGATTGCCTTGGATGACATTGTCATTCGCTCCGGCTTCGAACTTGACGCCCGCCTGGCCATTGTCTGAGATCAGATTCCGCGCGCTTGCCGTGGTGCCGCCAATGGTGTTGTTGTCGACCGCGTATAGCCGCACGCCATGAAACACGTTTCCTAGTGCCGCGGTTCCTGTCGTGTTCAGTCCGATCGAATTGCCCGAAACCACGTTCCCGGTGGAAACGCCGCCGGCCTGAACGATCGAGACACCGTTCAGGCCGTTTGCCGAGATGACATTGCCAGCACCGGAAACGTTGCCGCCGATTTCGTTGGAGGAGGAGTTGAGAACGAAAACACCGTGCTGCGTGTTGCCTAAGTTCAGGGTGCCCGCGGCGTTCGTGCCAATGAGGTTGCCGGCGACAAGATTGCTGTTTGCGCCACCTTCCATCCTGACTCCCGATTTTCCGTTGCGAGAGATCACGTTGCCGGCTCCCACGGCCGCGCCACCGACCGTGTTATTGGACGAGTCGAGCAAGTACACACCTTCTTGGGCATTTCCCAGTTGCGTAGAACCCGCCGCGTCGGTGCCGATACGATTGCCCTGGACGTAGTTGTTGGTTGACGAACCGACAAAGGTCACGCCTGAATGGCCGTTGCCCGAGATGACATTGCCGGCTCCCGCGGCCGTGCCGCCAATCGTATTGCCGCTGGAAGCAAACAATCGCACGCCATGAAACCCGTTGCCCAAATCCGCCGTGCCAGACACATCGGTGCCAATTCGGTTGCCTTGAAGCAAGTTGCCGGTTGTGGTGCCACTGCCGGACTGAACCAACGAGACCCCATTGATGGTATTTCCGGAGATCACATTCCGCGCGGACGCCGAAACACCGCCAATCGTGTTGTTCGAGGAATTGAAGACGAACAGGCCATGTTGTGCGTTGCCAAGGTCGATGGTGCCGGTCACATCCGTCCCGATAAAATTGCCCGCGATCACGTTGTCGCCGCCGGCTTCAATGAACATTCCCGCACCGTTGAAGCGATTGATCGCCAGTCCCTGAATGATGCTGTCGCCCCCGGCGATTCGTAATCCCTTCGCCAGCGCGCCGGCCGAAGCGCCATTCAGTTCGATCACTGGCGTGCCGGCAAAATCCGGTTCGCTGGTGCCGTCGATCAGCGTCGGCTCGCGGAGGGGCGGCAGTGGTGACAGGGGCGAAATCGTGTGCGGGCCCGAACCGGGCACGTCAAAGCAGATCTTGTCCGTGCCTGGATTCGAGTTCGCGGCGTCGATCGCGGCGCGCAGCGAGCCGCTGCCACTATCGTTTACATTGGTCACGAGCAGGTTGCACGCAATCGTCGCTTGATTGCCAAAGTCGATCCCGGTCACGACCTCGCCGGGACTCAAGACAACAGAATGCGTCCCGGGAATTCCAGGCCCACCCATTGCCAGGATCGCCTCTCCTAGCGCGAAAACGTCCACCCGCGGGAAATCCAAGCCCGTGTTTACCACGTTGTCATTTTCATCATCCCCGTCGTTGACGGTGACCGCCGAATCGCGCAGCAATTGCCGCATTTCGGCAGGAGTTAACCTGCGGCCCAGGTGTTGCGTCGCGAGTTGTTGCGAAAGCGTCGCGATGCCGGCGATGTGTGGCGAAGCCTGGCTCGTACCTGAATAATTCGTTAACGAAGCGCTCGGTCCCGCGCCCATGATTTGCGCGCCGGGGGCGAGTATGTCCGTCATGGTGTTGTGGCGTTGCGAAAAACTGGTCAGACGATCGGCACCTGTTGTGTGATCGATTGCGCCACTTGACCAATTGAACGGACCGCCATTGTTCGCGTCCCACACGGCACCGACCGACAGCGAGTTTGGATCCGCGGCCGGATAGGAAACGCCTTGAGCACTGCCGTGGCCGAAGAAATCATTGCCCGACGCGGACACGACAATCACGTCCATTGCCGCCAGCGCCGCCATCTCGTCCGCGACTCCATAAAGCGTTTGAGGTGACCCGAAGTTCCCACTATCGCCCAACGACATGTTCACCGATGCAATGTTGTACGTGGTGGCATTTTGAACCACCCACTGAAGTGCATCTTCGATCATGCTGAAGTTACCGGAACCGCCGTCTGTAAAGACTTTGAGTGCGATGATATCACTGCCGGGCGCCATTCCTGTATAGGTTGCGTCTTGTGAAACCGCGATACTTGTCACGTTCGTTCCGTGCCCGCCGACGTCGGTGGCGTCGAGGTCCCCGTCGGCAAAGTCTTCCTGATAAACAATCCGGTCGGCAACGCCAAACGGAGCCGCGGAATCGGGGCCCCAGAACGGATCGTCTAGATCAATGCCCGTATCCAAAATCGCGGTTGCGAAACCCGATCCGTCAATTCCCGCAAATCGTGGATCGGCACGGAATTGATCAAGATTGATCAGCGGTGAAGAGACGTTCGTCTCGGGCAGAAATCCCGAGTCGTTCGCCTGAGTCGCTTCGCCGGCCAAGTAAATCGGCGCGTCCGA
Source organism: uncultured Pirellulaceae bacterium (assembly GCA_964343305.1). Taxonomy (GTDB): domain Bacteria; phylum Planctomycetota; class Planctomycetia; order Pirellulales; family Pirellulaceae; genus CAYFJO01. Next base: position 24,081 of record CAYFJO010000079.1, read on the forward strand.
AGCGGTGGTTGCGACCACCACGTCGCCGGTGGCGCGGGCAGCAAGCGCAGCCGAACTTTCCGTCCCCGGAAACGTCTGGTCCCAACCCGATTGCATCACCTCACCCACCACATAAGTCCCGGCTGCCAGATTGAGAAAGGAATAGTCCCCGCTGGCGTCCGTCACTTGAGAAGGTTCGGTCGAAGGCTGGTGCGTCCCGTCTCCGTTCAGGTCAAGGTAAATGGTCCATCCCGGCAAACCTGGCTCACCGGCATCGCGAATTCCATCTCCGTCGAGGTCGTTCCACTTTGTGCCGTGAATCTCTGCTGTGCTGGGGTCCGTGCCGGTGACGTGGAGGGTGTACGTTCCGGTTTGTGAATCGGAGAAGTTGTCGACCTTCAGATAATACGTTCCATTTGCCGGCGCCGTCCAATCAATGCGCGACGCCAAACCGGTACCGCCGTCGTCGTCGAAATCCAACACGCTGGTTCCGTTCGTGTCATACAGCGTCAAAGTGCTGTTGGCGAGAGAATTCAACGTCGTTTCGAAAACATAGGTGTGGCCGGCGACCGTAGGGAAGTTAAACCAATCGACGTCGGTGCCCACTTCGAGGTTGCCGGCGGTTGTCGAGGGATCTCCCACCGCCGTGGAACTCGCCGCGTTGTTGCCGTGATCGTCCGCCGTGCTGGTCACCGTCAACTGGCTGCCAGTGATGACGCCGGTGTTATTGCTTTCATCAAACTCGGTCTGGGTGCCACCCGAGTCGATAATCCAACCGACATAATAATTCCCCGCCGGGATGTTGCTGGGGAATGCGCCAGTAAAGGTTGTTTGGTCAATGAAGATGAACGGATTGAGCGAGGATGCCTGGAAGTTGCCAATAAAGTAATCGCCTGTGCTAATGAAGGTGTTCGTCGATGCGTAGAACGAGACGGTAAATGCTCCCGCCGCCGCCGTGCCGTTGTTGCGGGCCACCGACCGTGCGGTAAACTGTTGGCCCGACGAAACGGTGGTCGGCGAGAAATACGCAAAGCTTGTCCCGAAGTGCTGATCGTAATCGACCAAATCGGGCCGGTCCGTGGGCGGCCGGTTCGTGTCATCGTCGGCGATCCAAGTGCCAATTCGATCGAACTTATCCTCGTTGATTCGCGTGCCCGAATTGAGTGTCGAGCCTCCGTAGGCATGAATGGCGTTGACATAGCGGCTGCTGCCATCGTAGCGCCAAACAGAACTGCCGCTCTGGCCGCCTGCCGTATCCATTCCCGAATGGCCGGAGTAATAGACTCGATACTCGGTCGCGTGATCCGTCGGCCCGGTGGCAAAGTACATATCCGTGCCGCCCAAGTCGCCCGGAAAGCCGGCCGTGTTGACCGTCATCCCGTTATAGTCGGATAAATCTCCCCGCCACTCGCGGCCCAGCCAGCCGGTGAAGTTGCCGAGACGGCGGTCAAGTGTGATGAGCGCCCAATCGTGGTCGGGACTCTGATCTTGTGTCCAGCCGGTGTAAGAACGGACGTATTGCCAATCGGCGGTGCCGTAGAACTTTTCGGTACCGTCCTGAGCCGCCGACACCAACAGTTGCGACGCCCAGCCGCCTTCGCCCGCGTCGTGGACGCAATGGCCGGCCGTCAGGAAGTGGTAGGCACCAATCATCGCGCCCGAACAGTGGCCAGAAGCACCGCTGGGAAAAGTAATCGCGAGTCGTCCGACGGTGGACCACGGGAATTGGGTGGTGTTGTTGACTTGAACTCGGTCGTCGTTGCCGTGAACCGTTTCGGGAACCGTGACAATTTCCGGCAGATCGAAGCCGCTGAGAATCTTGGCGGCAAGCGCGTCCGCCGGCGCACCCACGCCAACATCATCCGGCGTTCCGAGTGACACTAGCACGTCGGCTAGGCCCGTAAAGCCTGCCTCACGAAGCAAACCGTCCGCGCCATCACCGGCACCGGCATCCGTAGCGAAAACTCGTTCGGTCCTGGTGGCGGGGTCGAACAAGATTGATTGCGTCTGGTCGACGACGTCGGCCGAGTTCGTCGTTCGCGTGACGGCCGGCAAATCCAATGGCACTCCGTCACCGGCGACTAGCGCGATGTCCGTCGCCAACATCTCCCGGGGCTCAAGTGGCTCGACGCCAACAAACTGACGTTTCCCCCAGGTAGCCCTGGGGCGCTGGTTGGGCGCGCGCCCATTAAGTAATTGTTGAAAACGACGGATTAGCCAGTCAAACGATTCGCCGGAGTGAGAGGTCGATTGAACTTCGGATCGCTGAACAACTTTCGCTTTCATAACTTCCCCTTTGCCGCGCCCCGCAATTGAAGAACAAGGATGCGTCCGCCAAATTTAGAGCGCTTCTAGGTAGCCTACAGTCACATCTCATATGCCAATCTCACTGAGATTATGGACATACCTCGAGTGGTGGCCATCTTAATTTCCTCTCGCGGGATTGCAATCAATAAAATGGGAAAAATCCCAAGATGCAATTGCGTGGGACTTAGCGGGGTTGGCGTTTGGTTGGCAGTGGACGACCGCCTGATTTCTCGATGAAACAAGAAGTCAACGGCAGCACTCTGATTCGCAGCTTCAACAAAGGAGTCTGCTGTTGGTTACGGAAATCGCCGACGACCGGATAGGAGAAAGCCGTACATCAGGTCGCTCTGGTCGCCGGCCCAGATGTCCGCCAAGCCCAGAACGTGGCCAAACTCGTGAAGGACGGTGGTCAACAAATCCATCTCTTCGAGGGCTTGCGCGTCGGACTCGGTGAATTCCAAATCGTCCAACGGCGTCGGGTCCACGAACCAGCCGTGGTTGGCCGCGTTGGTGTCAATAACGATCGTGTTGCTGGTTGCCAAGCCAAGCAAGTTGCCGCGAAGGTCGCCGATGTGAACTTCGACCGCTTGCAGGTGGTTGACTTGATCGCTGGTCAGGCTTGTGTCTTGCCAGATCGAAATTGCGGCATCCACGATCGGCAACAAGTCCTTGGAACTGATCGCCGGAGGGCTCGTGAAACTCAGTGCCGGTCTGGCGGCTTGCAGTGGCGTCGTGACGGTGCCGGGGTTGGAGAATTCTGAAGTGTTGCCGGCCGCATCGGTTGCCGTGGCGGAGATCAACGTGCTGGTGGTCGCGCCGCCGGAGGGGACGGTGGCCGGTGAGGTCGTGCCTAAGTTGTAGGTCGCTGAGCCGAGGAACGTCTTGCCGCTGCGCGTGAGCCCGTCGGTAATGAAGAATTCGATGGACAGCGGGAACGCGGCGTTGGCGTTGATCGTCGGGACGGAGTAGGTGACTTCCAGGTTGCCGCCGGTGAGCACGATGGTCGTGAGCGCGGGGAAGTTTTGCAGTTGGTTCGGGCCGACGTCCGAATCGTCGAGATCATTGGCGGTAACACCGCTGGTGCCCAGATCAATACCAGGGCCAAAGTTGTCAAAGATCGAGTTTCGCTGGATGTTGTTGCCGATCGCCGTGCCGCCAGTCACATCGATTCCCATCGCGTTGTTTGCGATGAGGTTGCCTGTCCCGGCTGCCGTACCACCGATGACTGAATTGGATGCGTCTAACAATGAGACGCCAGCACGGCCGTTGGCCAACGCAGATGTGTCCGTTATGTCAGTGCCGATCGAGTTGCCTTGGACGGTGTTCGTTGAGGAATTCCCAATGAAGATCCCGTCTCGTGAGTTGCCCAGATCCACCGTGCCGGTCACATCGCTGCCGATTAGATTCCCTCGCACCAAGTTGTTGGTCGACGAGAGTTCCAATTTGACGCCAGACTGGCCGTTTCCTGAGATCAAATTGCCTGCACCAACCGCCGTACCGCCAAGCGTATTGGTGCTGGTCGCCGACAGGCGGACACCTTGCAGCGTGTTGCCCAAATCGGCAGCCCCCGTCACGTCCGTGCCAATAAAGTTGCCTTCGACCAGGTTGCCCGTGGAAGTGCCACCGGCCTGGACAATCGAAACGCCGTTAAAGTCATTGCCCGAAATCACATTGCGAGCGGCCGCGGTGGTGCCACCGAACGTGATGTTCGACGAATTCAAAACGAACACGCCCTGTTGGCCATTGCCTAGATCCGCCGTCCCCGACCCGTCGGGACCAATGAAGTTGCCCTGCACATAATTGCTGTTCGAGGCCGCTTCCAAGCGGACACCAGACTGGCCGTTGCCGGAGATTACATTGCGTGCCCCGGCTGTCGTGCCACCGACGGTGTTGTTCGAAGAACCGAGAATAAGAACTCCTTGTTGAGTGTTACCGAGGGCCCGCGTGCCGGTCACGTCGCTTCCGATCAGATTCCCTTGCACCACGTTGTTGGTCGACGAGGATTCCAACTTGACGCCGGACTGGTCGTTACCAGAGATCAAATTGCCCGCTCCCACGGCCGTTCCGCCTATCGTGTTCGCACTGGTCGCCGACAGGCGAACGCCTTGAAACGTGTTGCCCAAATCCGCGGTCCCAGTTACGTCGGTGCCGATAAAGTTGCCTTCGATCAGGTTGCCGGTCGAAGTGCCAACGGACTGAACAATCGAGACACCGTTGAAATCGTTCCCTGAAATAACATTGCGAGCCGAGATCGTCGTCCCGCCGACGGTGTTGTTGGACGAGTTCAGTAGAAAAATGCCGTGCTGGCCGTTGCCTTGATCGACCGTACCCGCGATGTCCGTGCCGATGTAGTTGCCTTCCACGGTATTGGCACCTCCATCTTTGAGCACGATGCCGAAACGGGCGAAACGATTGATCACCAAACCTCGAACGGTGCTGCTGCCGGCGAAGATTCGCAGTCCGTCCGCATTCCATCCAGCCAAGCTGCCATCAAGTTCGATGATCGGCGAACCAGCGAAATCCGGTGCGGTCGTACCATCGACAATTGCCGCGTCCGTGATGTCGGGCAGCCGCGACTGTGGCGTGATGGTGTGCGGTCCGGCACCAGGAATATTGAAGTCAATCGTTTGCACTCCGGCGCTCGCATTTGAGCAGACGATTATCTCGCGCAGCGAGCCAGCGCCGCTGTCGTTCACGTTCGTAACAGTTGTCGAACAAAAGTTGGTTAAAACGACATCGTTTCCGTCCGTGCCACCTTGATATGTAACGCGAAAATTGAACCCGTTGATTGAGGCCGTAGCACCTTCGCTCAAGCCGTCGAATGTGCCGTTGACTTGCGAATTTGCGTCAACATTGTCGATCAACACGATTTGGTCATTTAACTGCGGCGTATAACTACCGCCGGTCGTCGCGCTCAATTCGACGCCATTCAAATTGACCGTCCGGTTGGAACCAATGACACGAACCTGGTCGTGCTGCGTGCCGGGCGTTGTGCCGTTGATTTCGGCAACAAGCTGCTCGTTGGTGTTGAAATTAACATCACCGTCGATGACCAATTGGCCGGGTGACGAGCCGGGCGCGACATCGCCATTGAAAGTCACCGAATCGCCGTTTGCCATATCGATGTCGGTGCCAGCACCGTCGTGGATATTGCCGCCTGTGATCAACGCCAATGGATCGTTGAAGGTCGCCGTGTCTATGTCTATGTCGCCTGCGGTGGCATTGCCAATCGTGATGGATGTGAAACCGTCTGACAGAAGTGAAAGTTCGTCGTCACTGATATCCAACGTTCCAGTTCCCCCGCCGATCCCAACACCCAACGACGATGTCAATGGCTCGATGGTAAATGAACTGCTTCCTTGAATGTTGGCCGAATTGTGTACGTGCAGACGGTCCGCACGCAACGTCATCGCGCTTGCAGTTGCCGCCCCGAATGTCGCACCATTGTTTTCAATCCCGTTTGCCGTGCCAGCTCCTGTTCCAGTGACGCCGATCGTGCCGCTGGTCGAAATAATCTGAGATCCGGTGTAGACCAAGACTCCGATGTTTCCACCGCCCGATCCTTTGCCTTCGCCGGTCACTTGAACATCGCCACCCACGGCGGAAACGATGGAACTGGCCGACATGTCGACGCCCCAGTTGTTCACCGTGCCATTACCACCCGTGCCAGTGATGGTAATGTCGCCGGCGTCCGCCCCACCAGCCGTCGACTGAATGCGCGCACTCGTCACGATGATCACTCCGCGCAGAAAACTCGTCGTTGATTCATCGCCCGCTCGTCCTTGCAACAGTATGTTGCCTTTGCCTGTCGATTTGATGGTTGCGTCGTTCACGACCAGTCCGGCAAAGGTTCCGCTGGTCGACGTCACACCTTGATTGGCCTTCAACGTGATGCCGCCGTCGACCGTGTTAATCGACGATTTGCTAAACAGGCTGATGTCCTTGTCGGCAGTCATCGTCACGCCGCCCATGCCGCTGGTATTGATCGTGGCACCGTTGCTCAACTTCACATTATCAACCGCCGCGACGAGACTCTTGTCGGCGGCCAAGGTTGCTGTAACGCCGTCGGCCAGTAGCTTGTCGAAACCTGTTTCGCCGTCGATGGTTAGATCCACTGGCAGGCCGGATATCGTCCCGACGTTGATCCTGTCGTCGGCGTCGCCCGTATTGACCAAAACATTGGTGAAACCGAGCGACACAGGAATGGTGAGGGTCGTTGTGCCGCTTCCAGTACCGACGTTGGATGTCAACGTTTGCGTGGACGTGAAAACGACGTTCGTGCCATCGCCGGAAAGTGTCAGCTCATCTTCCGTGCCATCGTCCGGCCGGTCAAAGATCAGGTTGTTGCCATCCAGCCGAATCAATGGCGTGCCAATGCTGACCGTGGCCGATGTCTCACCCAACTGACCGTCGTTGACCGTGATTTTTACGACACGAACACCGGTGTCCGGGGAAGTGCTGTTGCTGTTCGCGTATTGCAAGGCTCTCAGCAAATCTTGGACAAGCGCTGTTGTTGCGGCGGAACCGAGCGAGATTACCAGGTCGTTGCTGCCTTGGCCATTGCTGGTGATTGTGCCAATCGTCGTGCCGGAGTGTTTCACATCCGTGCCAGTCACAGAAATCGGGCCGACGTTGCCAACGTTTACGGAATCTTTGGCGTTGTTGCGTCCGGTGGTGATCGACACGGTGACCGAGCCGCCGTCGAAGTTCGCGGTGTTATCGGACAACGCAGCGTCACCGCCGACGTCCAAGTTGGCGGTCGCTGCAAAGCTGGCAATGTCCAAGTTCAGATTGGTAATGGCCGGCACGTCGTTCACGTTTATCGTGCGCGTTTTCACCCCACTCGAAGCGCTGGTGCTATCGACCAACTCCATCGATATGGTACGAGCCGTTTGATTTGGATTGGTCGTCGTGTTGTCAAAGCCAAAGGAGCGGGCGACTTTTTGCACCGCAGCGTTGGTTGCGTTGGCGTTGAACGTGACGGTCAACGTTGCCGAGCCAGTGACTGACGCAGCATTGATCGTGCCCACCGTCGTTCCGTCGACTTGAATGTTGAGTCCGCTCAGCGAGACTGAGTTGTCCGGGATCACTGACAGCCGATCAGTGGCCTCTGAGTTGGCGGAGATTTGCGCCGACAGGGTTGCTCCGTTGACATTTCCCGCGGCCACATTGGTTGTTGCAGCACTGGAAACGGCCGTTGCCGAACTGCCAGCCAGATACAAAACCGCGCCTGATTCGACGTTTAATGAAGAAGTGGCACCGATCGTTACAGCGTAATCTTCCACTTCGCCGTCGCTGGCAAATCCAGTGGAACCGACCACACCGTCCGTCGTGAATCGAAAACGTGCAAAGGTGTTGCCCAGCGTTGCGCCGGCGGGAACGACAACGGGGACGGATTGTGTGCCCGAGTTCAGAACTGCACTGAACGACTCGCCCGCGTCGTCGAATGACCCGTTGGCGTTAAAGTCGAAGAAGTAGCTCAAAGTCGCGCCACCGGCGGAAGAAGTGACATCAACGTTCACAGTCGTGCCGGGAACAAACTGCGGAAAACTCGCGATCCCGTCGTCTGCATCAAGGTCCGTCAGGTCCGCATCCCGTTCGAAGTCGACCCCCGCGCCCAGGAACACCGTCGGCAAACCTTGCAAGTTACTGACGGTCACTTCCGTGGCAGTTTGATGTCGTGCGCCATCGTCGGCCAACAGCGACCGATAGTTACCATTGCCAGTGCCGACGCCGAGATCAGGCGCATCCCCAAAATCCATCGCCAAGTCGAAACCCATCACGTCGAAGGCCGTCAAATCGGCATCGGTGAAATCGATTGCGCCAAGAAAGCTTGGGAAGGGGGGAATGAGATGTAAACTACAACTT
>CAYFJO010000080.1:0-32155 GCA_964343305.1 uncultured Pirellulaceae bacterium
CATCACTGCCGCACAGCGGCCACGGCTGCGGGGCGAAGTCCCCGCCGCCGCGTAGGCTCTTAGCCATGGCGCATGTCTAGCCGTCGCTGGTCAACCATCGCGCAATCGACAACCCGCCCCAAACCGCGACCAGGCACACGGCAACATTGGCCAATACGTTGATGATGGCAACGCCGATCTGTCCTTGCTCGATTCGGTCGACGGTCTCCAACGCAAACGTGGAAAATGTGGTGAGTGCTCCCAGAAAACCAACGGCAATCGCGGCTCGCCACTGGGGCGAAGCTCCGCTGGGCAGTGCAACGAGGACAATTCCGATGAGAAAACTGCCGACCACATTGACCGTCAACGTTCCAAACGGAAAACTTCTCCCAAACAGCTTCGTCATCCCACCGCTGGCGAAATGCCGCGCCACGGCTCCGATCGCTCCGCCGAGGGCAACGAATAATGCAATTCTCAAAGCTCCACTCTCCGCTCAGTTTTATGATTCTTCATGGTCTTTCAACCGTTGTCCTTGAAGCCTCGCGCCCGTTGAGTTCAATTGATATCTAACATATCATAAAGCGTTTGCGCATATCAAAACCCAAATCAGTCGTAGCCGCGTTCGCCAGAACGCGGGGTTTTCAAGCATTCATCCGCACTCTGGCGAGTGCAGCTACCGTTTCGAAATGCGCATTGGCGTCTGAATAGCACTTTGTTCTTGTGAGGTTTGAGCCTGTGGCGACCGATCAATCAACCGAAACTCAAGTCATGAACGGCGCGGACATTTTGGTTCAATCGCTGGTGGACCACGGCGTGGAAGTGATTTTTGCATATCCAGGCGGTGCGAGCATGCCGTTGCACCAGGCTCTGACACGATACTCGGATCGCCTGCGGACCATTCTACCACGTCACGAACAAGGCGGTGCGTTTGCGGCACAAGGATATGCACGCTCGACTGGCAAACCTGGTGTGTGCATGGCGACCAGTGGCCCTGGCGCGACCAATCTCGTCACGGGAATTGCCGATGCGAAGCTGGACAGTGTCCCAATCATCGCAATTACCGGACAAGTTCCGCGTGGCGTGATTGGCTCGGACGCGTTTCAAGAAACGCCGATCGTCGAAGTTTGCCGCGGCATCACCAAGCACCACTATCTGGTCACCGACATTGCGGACCTGCCACGGATCATGCGCGAAGCATTTCACATTGCAACGAGCGGCCGGCCGGGTCCTGTTCTGGTCGACATGCCCAAGGATGTGCAAATTGAACAGACGTCCGTCAACTGGGACGCGCCGATGGATCTGCCTGGATATAGTGTCGAGTTGCGTAAAGCCAAACCCAAGCAATTAAAACAAGCGGCGGCGGCGATCAAATTGGCGAAACGGCCAATCATTTATGCAGGTGGCGGTGTCATCTCAGCCGGTGCCAGCCAGCAGTTGCGCAAGCTCGTGGAAAAGACAGGTATTCCTGTCACGACCACCCTGATGGGACTCGGCGCGTTTCCGGCGGACGATTCTCTTTCACTGGACATGCTGGGGATGCATGGCAGCGTCTACGCGAACTATGCCGTCCGCGACTGCGATTTGCTGGTCGCGTTGGGGGTTCGTTTCGACGACCGAGTCACTGGCAAGGTTGCGGAGTTTGCCAACCATGCCAAAGTGATTCACGTTGACATCGACCCGTCAGAAATCAACAAAAACAAGGAAGCTCATATCCCAATCGTCGGCGATGTCAAACATGCGCTCAAGGAATTGAACAAAGTCGTCGAGCCGCCCGAAGACATTTCCGATTGGGTCGCTCAATGCCAGCAATGGAAAGAGAAGTATCCATCTAGGTACGACGACGAATTCGATGGCATTTTGCAGCAACATGCGATCGCCGAGCTTTCTCGGCTCACTGGCGAGCGAGAAACATTTGTGACCGTTGGCGTTGGACAACATCAGATGTGGTCGGCACAGTTCTTCAAATTCGCCCATCCTCGAACGTTTCATTCCAGTTCGGGCCTCGGCACGATGGGATTCGGGTTGCCGGCCGCGATGGGCGTTCAAGCGGCGCATCCCGATGCGCTGGTGATCGACATTGATGGTGACGGAAGTTTTCAGATGAATGTCCAGGAACTGGCCACGTGCTTCTGTGAAAAGCTGCCCGTGAAGGTAATGCTGTTGAACAACCAACATTTGGGCATGGTTGTGCAATGGGAAGACCGTTTTATGAACCGCAACCGGGCTCACACCTACCTCGGCCCGATCGATCACGACGAAGCCAGCGGCGAACAAAACGCTGACGATCATGCTTACGCGACAAATCGTTATCCCGATTATGTCTCTATCGCCAAAGGCTATCACTGTGGCGCGGCGACGGTCAGCAAGAAGGCGGACCTGGAAGCCGCGATCAGGGAAATGCTTGAATACGACGGTCCTTATGTGCTGGACGTCGAAGTGCCTTTTCAAGAGCACGTGCTGCCGATGATTCCCGCGAATATGACCGCGGACGACATCATTATTGAATGATTCGCTATAATCGCGGCACATCTATGTTTCACTCTTCTACTTTCACGAGGCTCATTCGATGCTGCGTTTAGCGCTCCATTGGCAGATTCTTATTGGCATGATTGTTGGCGCGGTCATCGGATTGAGCCTGAATTGGACGGGCGGCAAACGTAATTTCGAGATTACGGACGCTGAACTTCTCGATCAGCTTGGTGTCGAGGAATTGTCGTTCCGCGACACGCCGAATCGCGTTGACATCCACTTCAAGTACGAGGGAGAAAACTCCGTTGATCTCGTTGTCGACGGAACGCGAAAAACCAAGGGATCGTTTGCCACGCTCAAGGAATTGGCAAAAGACAACGACAAGGCATATCAGTTGTTCCGAGACCATGGTAGATCAACCGCTCGCTGGTTCGGCGATGTTTCGCAATCTTTGGGCGGTTTATTCCTGCGGATGCTGAAATTGGTTTCTGTACCACTGATTGTGACCTCGTTGATCACGGGCGTCATGAGTGTCGGCAGCGCCGAAAAAATGGGGAGCATGTTTGGTCGAACGGTGGGCTACTATATTTGCACGAGCTTGCTGGCAATCATCGTTGGGCTGACCATGGTGAACATTATCCGACCAGGCCTGCGTGAAACCGTTGACACTTCCGCAACGAAAGCTCCCGCCGTGTCGGGCACTTTGAGTGACGTCGTTTTCGGTCAAATCGAAACGATCATTCCGGCGAATCCCCTGGCAGCATTTACCCAACCCAATTATTTGTCCGTGATTTCGTTTAGCCTGGCCTTTGCGGTTTTCGCCGTGATCGTCGGTGGAAAAACGGCGAAAACAATTCGTGAATTCTTTGCCGCCGGATTTGAGGTGATGATGGCGATGACCATGGCCATCATCAAATTGGCTCCGATCGGCGTGTTGTTCTTGATGCTCAACGTCACGGCCACTCAGGGAGTGGATGTGTTTCGGGCACTCGGCTGGTATATGCTCGCCGTATTCTGCGCACTAGTGATCCACGCATGTGTTGTGTTGCCGTTGATTCTAGTTTTTGTTGCCAAACGCAATCCGCTGGATTTTGCCCGTGCGATGAGTCCGGCCCTGTTAACCGCTTTTAGTTCCGCATCCAGCAACGCCACTCTTCCATTGACTTTGGCCAGCGTCGAAGAACGAGCCGGAGTACACAATCGCGTCGGTTCGTTTGTCCTGCCTCTGGGAGCGACCGTCAATATGGATGGCACAGCCCTTTATGAAGCCGTGGCGGTGCTTTTTATTGCACAATTGCATTTCGGCTATAATTTGCCCCTTGATCAGCAAATCATCGTGGCTTTCACCGCGTTGCTGGCCAGTATCGGAGCCGCCGGAATTCCCCACGCGGGACTCGTCATGATGGTCATCATTCTGCAGGCGGTTGGCCTCCCCCTCGAAATGCAAGGGATCATCATTGCGGTTGATCGGATTCTCGATATGTGCCGAACGAGCGTCAACGTCTGGAGCGACTCCTGTGGATGTGCGGTGATCGCTCGATTCGAAAACGGTGCTGAATAAAATCCGACCTGATACTGAGAAAAACTCTAAAATAATCCGAATCAAAAAATCGCATACTTTTCCGGTTGTTTTTGCATTTTCTTGCCGTCCAGAAGTATTTCTTCGATTTTCTTCCACTTTGCCCGCCGGATTTTCGTTTTTTTTGCGATGTGTTATGTGGGTCACACTGCTCGCTTTCAGCGGGTAGTTTAAGAGAGGCTGGTGTGCGGAGACCTTGTGCTGCCACCTGAGAGGATGAGGGAAGGATCCATCATCGAAGAATGGATGGAAAATAGAGAGGCTGGCTGACGGTCCAAAAGACGTACGGGAAATGGGGCAGTGAGATCCCGGCGTCAGCCAGCCCTGAGAGTCTTCTTAAAAATCAGGTTCGATTCATATCTCTTGGCTGGATGGTGAGTGGAACTTATCTTCGCATTCCCCGTCCCACTCACTAATTCCCATTGAATCATGACTTCTCTCGAAAATCAAGTATCTCTCGAATTATTTCTCAAAATATTCTGTGTAATGCCAAACTCGATCGTTATAACTAGAAGTCGAGTAACATAGTGGTTTCTCTTCACTCCCTAACCTCAAATCACTTTTATGGTTAAGACGTATAGATGGTGATTGACATGAATCGTCGCACGTTTCTCTTGTCGGCCGGGGCAACGACCAGTGTTCTTTCGGGGCTCTCAAAACTCCATGCAGAGCGACGGAGAGATCCGGGGGAAAAGACTGCTAGCGAATTGATGAACGACGCGACTCTCCGTGCCATTGATCGTGGGTTCGCCTATTTGGCGCGACGGCAGCAAGCGTCTGGCGCTACCAAAGGATCCTTTGGATTGGGTGGTTACGCTGGCGGTGTGGCCGTATGCGGGCTTGCCGGACTGGCGTTTATGTGCGGGGGCAATGCACCGGATGAAGGCCCCTATGGTCGGCACGTTGAACGATGCGTCGAGTTTATTTTGAAGAGCACGCGCGACACGGGTTACATCGCGACCTCCAGCAGCGGCCATGACAACATGTACGGACATGGTTTCGCGACGTTGTTTCTGTCCGAGGTCTACGGAATGTCGAAGAAGGTAGAAGTCGGCAAGAAGCTCCGCAAGGCTATCAAGCTGATCTGCGATTGCCAAAACAATCACGGCGGATGGCGATATCAGCCCCGCAAATCCGACGCGGATCTCTCCATTACGATTTGCCAAATCATGGCATTGCGGGCCGCGCGCGACGCGGGCGTCCATGTGCCGGATGAGGTACGCGAGAAATGCATCAGCTATGTAAAGAAAAGTCAAAACACGGACGGTGGTTTTCGTTACCAGATTTCCGGCGGGGGCAGCACGTTTCCACTAAGCGGCGCGGGCGTTGTCGCGCTGTACAGCGCTGGGATCTATGACGGTCCAGAAGTCGAAAAAGGGTTGAAGTTTTTGATGCGCTACAAGCCCGGAAGAGGGAATACGGGCAGCTATTATTTCTATGCACATTACTACGCCGTTCAGGCAATGTGGCACGCTGGAGGCAAGTATTGGAACGAATGGTATCCTGCGATTCGAGATGAATTGCTGAAGACACAAAGCGGTGACGGCTCGTGGGTAGATCGACAGGTCGGACCTGAATTTGGAACGGCGATGGCGTGCATTATTCTACAGATGCCGAACAACTATTTGCCAGTGTTTGCGCCGTAAGGAGCGAGTGCTGAATGCCGAGTGCCGAGTACACTTGCCTACCAATCCGTCGCCTCTTGCACCGCGTTTTCAATCAGCACGAGCAAGGCATTCGGATCGTATGGCTTTCGCACGTAGTAGCTGCTGCCGACAGATCGCGCGCGCCGCACGATGTCCGGTCGTTCCATGCCGCTGAGAATAATCACCGGAATCTGGCAAGTCTTCACATCATCGCCCAGACTTTGGCAGACTTCAAAACCGCTCATGTCCGGCAAACGCAGATCCAGGACGATCAGATTAGGCACTCGTTGTTTTGCACGTTCCAAGGCGTCCGCGCCGGTATTCGCGATGATCGTGTTGTAACCCTGCCCCTCCAGGCGCATGCTGAGCACGTCGGCCTGATCCCGATCGTCGTCCACAACCAACACCGTCTTGTGAAGCTGAAGCTCCGCGGCATCCGTTTCGGGTTGAGGAATTGCATCAATGACCACGATATCACCTCCCGCCTTGTAATCCTCAAATTCGTTACAGCGGCGATTCTGTGTTCACCCAGCCTGTTTTACCTGACTGTGGTGTTACGAAAACGTAGATCACGTTTCGTGTGTGGTCAAATCGAAACAGTTGAAAAATTGCCTCATCGACTTCGCCAAAGCAGATCGTCGGCGATTTCCAAATCCTGCTGAACGCCGGCAATCTCGTCTTTGAAGCGTCTTGCGTCCACTGGATAACCCGCCGTGGGGCGCAGTCCCCGCAGTTGACGGCGCCAAAACTCATTGAATGCCCGCATGGCGAGTTCACGCAGATATTTTGAAACCATCGACGCCAACGCCGATGCAATACAACTCTCTCCTTTGGCGACAAAGCGAGCTTCCATGCGGCAGCTTTGTGGTCCCCATCGATAGACGCTTTCCATTCGTCCTTCGCCGCAGACTTCGATCAAATATTCCGGAAATAGCGGTTGTAACAGCGGCGCGTATTTGCTGCGTCCACCGTGTTTGTCACAGTGGATCAAAATACGCTCGTCGCCCAGCGGTGCGACCAGCGATTTCACCAACCCGAGCGTAACCTGTGACAACGCTGACGCCTTGTTGCCGTGCATGACAATCAATTCATTGAACTCTTTCGCGACAACGACACGGCTTCGCATGTGTTCGCACATCACTCCCGCGCTCTCCGATCCTTCTCGAACGCGCCGCGTCAACTTCTCGATGTCATCCACATTGGCATCAATCGGAATCGTCGTTTGAAAATCCGCGTACCATGGAATATGGGCCAGCACACCAGCAACATTGTCGTCGAACGCTTCAAATACGCTTGACCAATCATCGACTGACTTTCCCGTGGCGCCCAACATTGCGAACACGCCGCGTTCCAAAAGTGCCAGCGACCCGCCGGGTTTGTACAGCGACTTGGAATCCGCGATGACAACCTTGCTCGATGAATCTGCGCTCGGTTTGGATGCGATCACTTGCGCGAGGATCGGATAAAGATCGGCGTGGAGGAACTCATCGGGCACTCGCCAAACCGTTGCCGTGACGACCAGCGGCCCAAGATTGGGGCCGTAGCCGGCTTCATCCGTACCAATGAGATAGGCCATGAAGGGGAGAATTGCCTGGCAAAAGTTCGAGCGAATGATTCAATCGAACAATAAGATACCAAACTCGGCGGGGATTGGCTCCGTGGCCCCTGGTGTCCATGACTGGAATCCAACGCCGGGAATCGTGCGTTGGACTCCCACGGCCCAAGCGGCTTGTGACTTTGGCGACACGGACACGAGCTCCGAAAGTGGAATCGCCGCCTCCAAAAACCACTGTTGGCCATCCGATTCAGCCGCCACAAACCACTCGGGATTCCACGACGCATCGCCCATGCATTGCTCGGCAAGCCAGCCACGATGATCAATTGTCAGGCGATAATAGCTTGTATAGTCTCGATCGATATCGATCAGAATGTCAATCCGATCCTGTGTCGACAACTCCATGTCATGTTTTCTGAGACCGGCGGCAGCGGAATAATTGGCTCCAATGGCCTTATTGCATGCGACACCCAAGTACAAATGGTCATCGTCATAGGCGAACATCGCATTGGCCGGCCACGACTGGTCGTCACGCATAACACTTTTGAGTTCAACCACTTTGGAATTCACCCAGCACGGATCATCAAGTTTTCCGTCAAGGTGCGGTTTCGTCTCGGTTTTTGCACAACTGACGATCGGCTTTGGAGCAACCTTCGTCGGCTTGCTCAACCACAACTCCATGCGTGCATTCTTGTTCCACAGATTCTGGTGGGCGGACTGGGAGAGGGAGTTAAATGTCCGAGTGGCTTCTGATCGCGCGCCGGCCATGCGTTTGGATGCAGCAATGGGAAATCGCAAATCAGGCTCCACCATCATCCACGGCCGTGTTTTCTGCGCCATTTTGCTCAGCGCCTCGACCTTTCTCAGGAATTCATCTTGCACAGGCGACGCATCCACCGCACGGTGAAACGTCGCTTGTTGTACGGCTGTCGCCTGCGTCGTGACTTTGCGAAGTCCAGCACGCCTGGCAAGTCGCCAACGTACCTCGCCACTAGTCCAGTACCGAATCAACCACTGCACGGATGGTTCCACCAACTCATGATTACGAAATTGCTGGACAAGTTGCTCCAGTACGTCAGCGGCCAATTCAGACTGACCCACCTTGTGATATTGCATGGCGAGTTGAAAAAACACGCCCGCCGCATGATTTGGATTGAGCCCGCGCGTCAAATCGTCGAC
Organism: uncultured Pirellulaceae bacterium; assembly: GCA_964343305.1. Classification (GTDB taxonomy): domain Bacteria; phylum Planctomycetota; class Planctomycetia; order Pirellulales; family Pirellulaceae; genus CAYFJO01. The sequence goes on from CAYFJO010000080.1 coordinate 8,408, forward strand.
TTGTGCGAGCCAACTCATGCCCGCTTGAGCGTCTTCCGACGCACGTGAAAGAAGTTGTTCGATGTTGCGTCGTTTTTGAACTGTCCGGCGCAACTCGTCCATGCTGGCGGCGGGTGGCTGTCCGCGAAATCGACGCGCCTCGCTGCCTGGCTGCAAAGCGATGCCGCTGAACATGTCACGTCGCCCGATTCCAGCCGGCAGGTCGCTGGCCAACAATCGATAGCCAATCATGGTCGGCGCGGGTTTCGGTTGCACGTGAAGCAACGCACGTCCCTCGCTAGAAATATCCGACAGTGATCGTCCCAGATGCGGCGCGAGGCCGGACGTAACGACCTGCTGGGTGGCTTCGCGCTGGTTGCTCGTTCGGCTGTACGTCTTTTTGACTTGCCAAGGCTTGAGGCCAACCGTCGAAAGCTGTTCACGATAGGCGTCCACGTTGGCGGCCTTTTCGGTTGCCGCCAGGATGGCTTGATGAAGCATTCGGGGCAGTGGATTTGAGTCGCCGGCATCGACCTGGGGCACGATCAAAACATCCGGACGCCATTGACGAATCTTCAAAACCAAGTGTTCCTCGAGCTGTGCCACCGCCTGACCGTTGTTGACCCGGTTCCAAAGATTGATGACATACTCTTTTGGCAAATCGATCCCCGGCTGCCGTAACGGAAATCTCCACGAAGTGTCAGCCACCGAACCGCCCACTTTGAGCATCGCTTCGTGCGTTCTTCGCCGTAAGGCCGCGGTGTGGTGCGTTCTGTTTTCCAACTCGGGACAACCAATGATTTCGGCAGCGGACAAATAGCCTTCATCCGCGGATTGGCGCGCCAGCAATTCGAACGGCAGTGAATTCGCATCCTCAGCGATCGCCAGCATCGCAACACGTTGGCCTCCGCCGCGCTGCCATCGCCACGTCTTACCACCGTCGCGCGTCGACAAAATCACCCCCAGGGAACCGACTGCCCAACCTCGATTCGCATCTAAAAACATCAGCTTTCGGAGTGGCATGGTTTGATCTGTTGGCCATGCACGCCAGGATTTTCCATGGTCCGTCGACCGAAAGACCATCGTTCCCGGCGCACCCGCGATCCAGCAGTTTGATCCCAATGCCGCGACGGCAAAGAAGCCAAAATGTCGCGACATGCCAGCAGGAGAACGTCCGATTGGGCGTTTCCAAGTCAGCCCTGCATCCAGCGTTTGCCAAACATTGCCGTCGTCACCAACGCACCAACCCTGCCGACGGCCAACGAGTTTCAAGTCGTGTGCCACTGCGAGGCCAAGCGTCGGACCCTGCGATGTTTGAATCCTACGGCGATTGACCACGGTCCACTTGGAGCCAAACCCGATCAACGCTCCTCGTCCGTCTTCGGAGATGTCTCCCGCAGTCCAAAACGTGCCGCTCCCGCCAGTCGCCCCCGTCCAACTTCGTCCACCATCATCGGTGTACATGACTCCGTTCGGATAGGTGACCGAAGTATCGCCAATCACCCAACCTCGCCGCGCGTCAACGAACTTCACCCTCTTCAGCAACGGCAGTGACAGTCCTTTGATTGGCTGCCAGGTTCGCCCGCCGTCGCTCGTCTTGATCACCGTTCCGCGCGATCGGTGCGTGTACGGATGCGTCCAGCCGCCAACGGCCCAGCCAGTGCTGTGATTGATAAACGAGACCGAATTGAGGCGACACGAGACGCCTGAGTTCTGCGATCCCCAATGTCGTCCGCCATCGACGCTCGACCAAATAACGCCTCGATCACCCACCGCCCAACCTTGGTCGGCATCGATAAAGAAGACGTCGGACAACTCAGCATCGGCGCGCATCTCCGGACGCGCGTTTTCATCCTGCGCGGAAGCCGTTCCGCTGGCCAAGACGTTGGCCAACGAAATCCAATAGAAGAAGCAACAGACTTGTTGCTGGCTTGGCACAAGGCTACTCCGCGATTTGGGAAGCTAAAAACCGCGAGATTGTAGCGAAAGCTGGAGTATGCTCCTAGTGCTTTGTCAAAGTGAGTGGTGTGCCACTGGCTCTGCCAGTGCTTCGCAGCTACTAACACGATCAGGATTTGCACTGGCAGAGCCAGTGGCACACGATCCCAAAATTGAAAGTGGACAAAGCACTAGCGCGGATTATTCACTAACCCGATGCGCAAGCGAGGGGTCTTGGACGTCGCCCCTCGCTTGCGCGTCGGGTTAGTGTGGATTCGAATTTGCGCGGTGTTTTAGGCAAGATAGCCGCAACTCCTTTTCACAGAAAACATCACGTCGTTTGGACCACGGTTCATGAACAATCCGGGCTAGGTCGAGAGAGATGCTAGCAACAAGTTATTTCGGTGCGTTGCACGCACCCTACTCGACTAGCAAGGGACGCTGGCGGGCGCGTTCGTAGAGTTTTTTCCAACGCTCCGAGCCATCGTTGGGGAGCAAACGTGTTGTTACACCGGGCTCATAGTACGGCACTTTTCCATAGCGGGCCGGGTTGAGGACGAAGTTCACCTTGCCTGTATTGCCAAAGTACATCTTTCGCCCGTCGAGCCATGTCGTTTCAATCAGCCGTGGCGGATCGGGACGTTGTTTTGGCTTTTCAACTTTCAGTCTTTCGACCGTGTCGAGGTCAAGTTCGTAACCCAGGCCCGGCCCCTCTGGCACTGCCGCAAAGCCTTGCTTCACGACGATCGGCTCGGTCAACATCGTGTGTTGATAAAGTTGATGGCAGTTTACGGCAGGCCAAGTTGCGTGACTCAACACGCCGCCAAAGTGCAACGAAAATGCTGCCGTGATTCCCGTACCGACAAGTTGCAACCAGAATGGCTTGTTCGCCATCGCACACACGCCGCCCGCATTCATCGCATCCCGCGCACCGCGGCCCACGATGAAACCATCGCACGCGTCGTCGCGCAGCACAACGATCGGCTCGGGTTTGCCATAGTGCATCGCGATGTCGACGTGTGTCGCGGCTCGGATGGCCCGATTGCCTTGTAAATCGAATTGCGAAATCGGTGTCTCAAAAATGTCAACATGCGGATATTTTTCCAAATCCTGCAGGATCGGAATTCCTCTCTGCGCATCCAGCAGCGTGCCATTGAAATCCATATCGATTTTGAATTCTTCCGGCACGACTTGGGTCGACAATTCGAGTTGTTTCCAAACATCGAACCAGGGACGTCCTTTGGTTTTGTAAGCTCGATAGCCCGATCGTAGTGCCTCCTGGCATTCGGCCGCCATGTCTTCAGGCGATGTGTCGATGTTCCACCACGACAAGGGTGTTCGCTGGTGAACTTGTTTGCCGAGCAACGCGTGAACGGGCGAATCCATCGCGCGAGCCACGGCGTCGAACAATGCCATTTGCAGTCCCGCACCCAATTCGTCGTCCCACATCAATTCGGCTGCGCTGCGTCCCATCGCTCGACGCACATCGTCGTCTTCGGAAACGCCCCACGTGTAATACAGAAGCGTTTCGCCGAAACCCGTGTGACCGGACTGGAGCGTGACTTGGAAAATCTCGCTGTACATCCAGTGGGGCAACTCACGCGCCATGTTGCGAGCCGGGATCTCCCGATAGGGTACTTTGACAGTCGTACGGTCAATTTTTTGAATCGTCAAATGCCGGGCGGCGCGTTGCAGTTCGGACGCGGCTACGTTCGGCGAGCGCAAGTCAGGGAAACAGGACCCGGCAGCGGCGGCCGCGCCACTGCGCAGGACATCACGTCTTGTGAACAGGGATTTGGAAACCATGGTCCTTGGAGGGTTAAATCTGAATTCCAGGAAATTCGTCGTCGTCGACCGGAGCGGTGTCGATTTGTAGCTCGTCGCCTGTCTCAATCGCTGGCGGGGAAAGATCTAGATCAAAGGGCTGTTCTTCGGGAGCTTCTTCCATTGCAGCATCTTCAGTAGTTTCCGGTTCTGGTGTCTGGATCACCGGGACCGGCTGGGGTTGTGGCGGTGCGGCAGGCTGAGGCTGCGCTGTGGGTTGTGGTGCAGTCGGTGCGAAGCCCGGTGGCGCGAATTCGTCATCGAGGATGTCGTCGATCGACAAGTCGTCTTCCGCGGGAGCGGCGGGTTCGGCAGGCATCGGAGCAACCGGTTGAGGTGCTTCGGCCATCGGGACGCCTGGGAACGGCTGTTCAACCGGTTGCGCCGCGGCGGGCATTGGCTGAGGCTCAAGATTCGGCGGTTCGACGGCAACCTTCGGCACATCGGTTGGAGCGGGAAGGTCGAAATCGATCGGCGCTTCAATTGGCACTGCGCCGATTTGCGCACCGCCGGGTGGCACGATTTGATCGTCGCCGAAGATGTCGTCAATCTCACTGTTGTCATCGGGAGAAGGCATCAGTGGCACTTGAATTGGTTCGCTCGTCGCTTCGCTCGGCTGTTCAACGGGTGCGGCCATCGGTTGTGGTTCGATCGAGGAAGCGCTCTCGTCAGGTGTGTCCGGCAAATCCAACACCACGTCCTCTTGCGGATGGGTTGCATTCGGCAACATGAATTCGGCTGCTGCCGGTTGAGGTGCGTCCGTCGCGACTTGATCGGGCGGTGGCAATTCTTGTGAGAAAATGTCGTCGGTTGGCGCGCCCGCAAGTTGCTCGGCAGCAACGGGCTGCGGGGCTTCTTCCAACATGGGTGCGAAAGACGAATCCGCTGGTTCCGGCTGCTCGAAGGATGGTTCGTCGGCTTGCTGTAAGAAGGGTGCCGTTGCCGGAACTTGCGGCCGAGCAGGCGGTGTGACCGCATGAATGACTGGCTCCTCATTCAGGCGGAAGATCGTTTCGACGTTGCCCCTCAAAACTTGTTTACCAAAATCGACCGCACACTCTTCCGTCCAACCGCGGTCGATTACGTACCTTTCGGCCAGGATTTTCGCCAGAATTCGCTTGTACATATTGAACTTCGGCAACGCGAATTCCAGTTTGTACATGTCGCTGTAATAGCCTATTTGTTTTGTGCGCGGTACGGCTTCGAGTCGCGCGGCGGCGTCGTGTTCGATATAAGTCGGCGTGTTGCTGTACCACCAGTGGCCGTTGGTCACCACGTTCGGGAAAATCCAGGCATAGCTTGTCAGTTCCTGGTTCGTGACACTGGCGAGAACGGAGATCGGAAACGTCACGTTCGGAAATGCGTTGAACAGCTCTTTGTATTGAATCAGTGACACACGACTGTCGTACAAGTCCTGTCCTTGATAAACGCCCGCTTCGTACACTCCGCGATTGACACCGATCATCAGATCGAACGGCAGCCGGAAATCGTTGCAGTATTCGGCCAGCGTCCAGAAAACAAAATTGGCCACGGCTTTTTTATCCGCGTCGCTTGCGTCCGGTCCCAACGCGTACAACGATGTGATTGCCGTGTTCGCGCGGCCTTCGGAAATCTGCGTCGGAGCAAAATCGGGCGGCAACGAAATTGCACACGCTCGCGCATTGTTCGACGAGAAATGTTCAAACAGTTTTCCGATCGCGTATTTCAACGTGCCAGAGTCACCGACGGCGACGCCCGACGCCTTTGTCAAGCGCTCCTGCACATCGCGCTTTGACAAATGAAAAACAAGATCATCGGTTCGCAGGCAGGGGATGTATGTTTTCGTGTCGAAACCGGACAGCGGATCGTCAAAGTCGTTCGTAAGAAAAACGGCTTCAAGTTTGCTGAGCATCAAGACCGTGTCGGGCCAATCGTCAGCCGACATCTCTCGCACGGCGCAGTCGTATATCGGCTCCCAATTCTCTTTCGTGATCCGGTCGCCATCGAACCCGAAAAACGTCTGAGCCATCTCGACGAACCAACTGTATTGAATCGAATTGTCGATCGCGCCGAGGTTTTCCATTAACCGCCCGACCTTTTCTTTCGGATCGAGGCCAGGTTCTTCGATCTGATCCTTGGGCATGCCGGCCGAGTGGGCGAGTTCGGTGTAGTAGTGATAGCCGAGAATATCCGCTGGCGTGCGAGACGCTGGATCGAGTGCGTTGATGTGCGTGTGCGGATCGACGAGGACAAGCGAGGAAAGTTCGTTACACAGTCGCGTGCGAAGCTCTTGGGACATATAGTATCACCGGTGACGATGTTTTAGTTTTGGCCATGTTTTGCTCCTGTATATCATATACTCCCGCGACGTTGCAGGCATGGGATTGGCCAAACGTGCGTGAAATTTGACCCTAACTCACATCTTCCATTTCGCCGATCTTCTGCTTCGCCTGCTCGATCTGCGTTTGGGCATCCGGCCAACCGAATTTCATCCCCGCCTCGCCTTGGGCGAGAATCGTGTGAGCACGTTCGTACTCGGCGGCTTGCGACTCCACCACACTCAAACTCTGTGCGAAATACTTGCGAGCTTGTTCCTCGCGATCTTCGTGCATAGCCATGATTGCCCATTCGCGCAGGGCGCGCGATCGTAACGTGAGGTACTTTTTTGTGATCTTCAGTGCCTTACGAATGGCACGCTTGGCAACTTTCATCGCGGTCCGACGTGCGGGGCCTTCGGATTCGCGCTGGGCGACGATGCGCAATGCCGTCGCTTTCCACGAGACGCCGCAGAAGATGCATGGATTTCGCAGACCGCGTTTTCTGGCGACGACAAGACTCTCGTCAATTACTTTCGCTCCTTCTTCCGGGTTGTCTTCGCCGAGCAATAGCTCCAGCCCACGGCCCTGAATGCCCGTCGCAGTGGAAAGTGGATCTTGGCGCTCGCGCTCTCGTTCAATCTGCATCGCACCCTTGGGTAATAAGTGCGGGGCGGCAGGTGCCCAAAAATATAGTGCGATCGACATGCCAGAATAATCGCCAGTTTCTTTCGCCATCTCGTAGGCTTGTTTTGCTTCGAGATAGGAGTTGCGCAGGTCGCCCAAAAAATAAAGCGGCTGGCTCAAAATGATCCGCGCCATGTTCGCTTCCCACACGTCGCCTGCTTGCGTGAGTAAATCGACTGCTTCGCGACCTGACTCGACACCCTCTTTGAATTTGCCGAGCGCGAGCAACGAAAACGTTTGAAAACTTCGCGCCTTGCCTTGGCCAAGTCGATCGCCTGTTTCGCCATGAATCTCATACGATCGATCCGCGTATCTGGCTCCGCGCTCGGCCAATGGAATGGCGGTCATCGTGATGGCGTGAAAGGCGTAGGCGCGACCGAGTTCCTGTGAGTCAGGATATCGTTCGGCGAGGTTCACGTGCCGCAAGTGAGTCCATAGCATTTGAATGGGACTCGCCGTAAACCAATAGGGATACGCCAGCCCGTCGTAGATTCTTGCCCGCATCAAATCCATGCGACACGTATCTGTCCCGCCTTCGCGCCGCGCCACAAACCACGAAGGAAAATACGTGTGCAAGATTTGTGAAACTCCTTCCTTCGCCAGGGCAAAGAACTGCGTGACCAAGTTTGATGGCGGCGGATTGCCAAGTTCCGTCAACGCTTGCTCGAAATATCGGGCCGCATTTTCCATCACACCTTTTTTGAAAAACAGATAGCCAAGCTTGCCCTCCATCCGCGCGAGGAAAACGTTTCCCTTGGCTAATGAGCGGGCGGCTTCGAACTGCTCGCTGCCTTGGTCGTACCGTCCACGCATCATCAGTACGTCGCCTAGTCCCTCAGCCACTCGAAAGCGAATCGCGTCCTCCGCCGACTCGGCACCTCGGCGAGCGATTTCGAACTGCTGTTGGGCAACGTCCAAGGAGTTTTGCGTCCAGGCCTGTTCGGCTGCGACAAGGGCAAACGGCAATGCACGCTTATGCTCGCCGGATGCATCGAAAAAGTACGCCAAGTCAAACACACGCTGCCACTGGCGCTTGTCAAGCGAGTATGGTTGAGAAGGTTCTTCGAACGCGGGTGTTTTCTCGATGTGACTCAGCAGGTCGTCGGCCTTGAGTCCGCTGACTTGCTCGATCATCCGCGCCAGGCTCAGATAGTGCGACACGACCGTTTCGTTGTCCAGGTGGTTGTAAACCGACTCGCGAATGCGATCATGATACGTCTCGACGACTGTCCCCGCGTCTTCCGATTCCGTCGTGCGGACGAAGTTGCTGGCACGCAGTTGAGCCAGAGAACTGGATCCTTGTGATTTGGCGTCCAACGCGTGAAAAGCTTCGATCGCGGGTATCGGCCTACCGGCGACCGCGACCAACTCCAGCAATCGCATGGCGTCCTTTGACAAACGATTGACGCGTGTCCAAATCACATCGTCCAGTTCCAGTGCTTGGTCGGCGATTTCTGGGTCTTCCTGGACATGCTGCGCCAGTTCCCAAACGAAAAACGGCCAGCCGCCAGATTCCTGTGCGATCTTCGCGGCAAACTCTTCGCTGCGATCATCACCCGCGTCGAGCAACATGAACGCGAGTTTCTTGGAATCGTCTTGCGACAACGACTCGACGGACATCTCTTCGCGATGCGGCAGATGTTGACCTTTTGAATAGGCTTCGGCCAACGCTTGCAGGCACATGCTTCGTTCGACGTCCTCGGTGCGATACGAACCGAGCAGCAACATTTGCGGAGCATCGGGAGGGCGAACCAGATTGGCGAGCAAAGCCGCGCTGTCAGCGTCACCCCATTGCAAATCGTCAATGTACAACACCAACGGCGCACGAATCGCCAGTCGCTGCAACAACTCTCGCAGCGCGTTCATCGCACGCTGTCGCAGTTCCTGCTGATCCGCATTTTCGATCGTTGGATAACGGGCGTTGGGAGCTTCGGGAATCGCCCCCAACACTGGAAAAACCCGAATCAAGGCGTTGCGGTCCCGTGGCATCAGCCCGTGAGTTACATCCTCGGCCAGCGTGCCGAGAAAATCGGCCAGCGCATCGATCAAACTGTCGAGCGCCTTGAACGGCACCGATTCCTGTTCGTAACAGCGGCCTTCCAACACAACCGCCTCGTTACGGCTGGTGATGTCTTCCAGAAAATTGTTGACCAATACGCTCTTGCCCATGCCCGACTTTCCATGGACGAAAACGCTGCGTGTGTTGCCCACCGAAACTTCGTCAAACGACTTTCGTAGATCGGAAAAATGCTGCTCGCGTCCGACCAATTGGACCGTACGTACCGCCGACGCTCGGCTTGTGACCCGTACGTCCTTTGCAAGATCGTCGCGTCCGATGACTTGCAGAATGTCCGCGGCGGCCGGTCGTTTGGCGGGATTGCGGTCCATCAGCGCCTTGCAGAGATCGTTCAAGTGCTGCGGCACGTCGTCTTCAATCTCGGCTGGATCAGTCGCTGATTGCAATTGTTTTTTATTCAAAATCTCCATCGTTGGTCCGCGAAACGGCAGGCGGCCCGTGAGTACTTCGTACAACATCACTCCGACCGCATACCAATCGCTGGCCGGCGTCAGGCGATCCGCGTTCGCCTGTTCAGGCGACATGTAATGGGGCGTGCCCTGAATCAGTTTGGACTTACGTGTCTTTTTCTCTCGCTCCATCTCAACGACCAATCCAAAGTCCAACAACACAACGCGGGCGTCGCGCGTCACGATCACATTCGACGGTTTGATGTCGCTGTGCAGCTTGTTGGCTTTGTGCAATGCGTTGAGTCCAACGGCCAACTGGGCGAGCGCGTTTTGCAACCGCTCCAATCGTTCGGCCGTAAATCGCTTGTCGTACACAACCGGTTCGCGTGTTGCGTCGCGGTCGCGTCCTAATCCTTCGAAGCCCGACCAGATGTATTCGAGAAACTCGACGCCTTCCAAGATCTCCATCGTGAAGCACCACGTCTGGCCGTCGGATACCAACTCGTAAAGCGAAGCGAGATTGGGATGCGCGATGTCGGCCAATGCCCGGAATTCCTGCTTGAAACGATGCAGGTTGTCGGGATTCATGCGTTGCAACGTTTTCAACGCGACATCGCGGGCCAGCGATTCTTCGCGGACGCGGTAAACGATGCCCATCCCGCCGCGACCAAGTTCCTCAACGATCTCATAGCCGGGCAAAGAGGGCGGCTCAAGATACTTGGCGGTTGCGTGTCGGCGGATGGCACTTGAACTGGGGCCCGCGTGGCTGAGATTCGCGCTGCCGGAACTCGCATCACTCTTGATGCCTTGGCCTGAACCATCAGTGGGAAACTCGAAGTCCAACGTGACAAAGTCCGCCGCATCGGACGAATTGGATTTGGCATCGGCATCTTGCGATGAATCGCTACCGCGGTCAGAAGCCAGCGTGGCGAGATAGCCCGCGTTGCGTCGTGTGTCGCCGCTACGTCGAAACTGCGTGACCGAGCCGCAGTAGGGACACACAAACTCTCGCTCGTCGCTCCCATCGACGGTGTTTTCGTTCATCTCCAACGAGTGGCCGTGATGACAGGACAACCGTTGAGGCATGCGAGAATCTCGAAAAGGGAAAAGGGGGGTCGGCTCTGGGTGATTCTTGGTAGTATAACCGAATTACGATTGAAACACCGTACTTGCCCGTGGAGCGTGTGACGAGCAAATTGGCAGGCTACAATCCCACATTGGTAGCGACCTCTACCTCGCCGGTGCTCCGCAACTGCGGCGGGTCGTCAATATCGCGGGGCAACAGTAGACCCGTCACTTTGCGATCCACTGCACGGCGTCTACGATGACGTGGCCGTCAGTGTCAACGTTGGAGATCGATACTACGGCGGTGGATGCTTCAGAGAATTCGAACTCGCCCAGCGACACGAACAGGTCGTCGATCGCAGGAATCTTTCGCTGATCGATAACGATCGTTTTCTCGCCGCCGACGTGAGTAACGGTGACCGGAACGTTGCTCGCACGGTTGGGATTGTGCGAGTATGCGAGCCGCACCTCGTAGCGGCCTGGCTTGAGTTTTGCCTCGAAGTGAGCGGTAGACTGGCCGTCACTCGTGTTTCCGTCGTGACAATACTCGCGACCGACCCATTTGCCGGCTGACGTACTACCGGACCAGTTTCCGGTCAGCTTTGCTTTGGAGTTGTCGACAACGATGCCCTTCAACTTTGCGGGATCGACGCCAGATTTTCCTGTGTAGGTGTATGCATGTTCAAGAACCTGTCCGTCCTGGAGAAGCCGCTTGCGCAATTCATCGTAGTTAACATCTTGGACGGCGATGTTCTTTTCCAGCGCCATGGAAGCCACCGTTGCCGAGGACTGTCCGAGGATCATGAAGACTGGCTCCATGCGGATTGATCCAAAGGCGATGTGGGAACTTGATACGCACACAGGAACGACCAGGTTGGTGCATTGCTTCTTCTTCGGCATGACCGAGCCTAACGCGATTTGGTACGGCCCGCGAGTCCCGACACCGATGTCTCCCTCGTTTTGGACATAACCCTGCGGGGTGACGTACCGCTGGACGTTGTGCGAGTCCATCGTGTACGAGCCCATGCCGATTGACTGTGGCGTGGGGCGTTTCTTCAGCAATTCATTTTCTGTCATCACAAACGCACCAACCATCCGTCGTGCTTCACGGATGTAGAGTTGGTGAGGCCAGTTGCCGTTGTCTGTGAACTCGTCGGCAGCCAGCCCCCACTCGGCGAACTTCGCTCGGACATCGTCAGGAACGCGCGCATCGTTTGCAAGGAAGTACATCAGTCCTTGCTGATAGACTTCGTGCTCACGAATGATTTCGCGGCGACGCTCGTAAGAGCCATCCGGATAGTCGTAGTTGAAGCCGATGTTGTCGGTGCTGAACGGGCCGTGGTTGTTCGTGTCAGTCTTGTGGTTGGGAATGGGATCGAATTTTCGAAAACCTTCACGCCAGCCGGCATTCAAGACACGTAACAAAAGTTCGTATTGGCTGGCATCGTAACCATCGGGCTTTGGAAATGGCACCCGGTTTTTCTTGTCATTCGTCAGACACATGCGGAAGCAGTACGCCTGAATCCGGCGGTCGGCGGCTCCGAAGTCTCCCGGAGGGTCGGGGCTGATTCGCGGCAGCAATCCACTCGCCGGATCGCCGGGGACCTTGTATGGACTGATTTTCTCCTTCAGGACGCCGAAGTGGTGTCCATGGTGAAGGACTCCTGTCTGGACGCCGTTCCACTGTTCATCGTACTGATCGCGCGATTCGCGGCCCACGTGATAGTCGACACCGGCCGCCGCCATCAGGTCGCCTTCGTAGGTGGCGTCAATGAAAAAACGGCCGTTGACAGTGAGCCCGCTCAGCATTCGAATCGACTCGATGCGATCGCCACGTTTCTTGATGCCGGATTCTCGATCCAGCCACTGGTCGCGATGGACGGGAATCTTGTAATCGGTGACGAAGTCGTCAAAGACCTTCTCCGCGACGTGTGGTTCGAAGATCCACATCGTGCGTTGTTCGCCGTCGATTGCCGCCGTGCCTTGCCCCTTGTTCCCGTACTCAGATCGTGGTTGCCACTTCCAAGCGTCGCCGGTTGAGTAGTGCTTCCACACACGATGATAGAACTCCCGCGACAGCCCGCCGATGACCGCCTTGTTGCCGGAATCCGTCCATCCGAGTCCGCCGCTGGACAGCCCGCCGAGATGCTTGTCCGGGCACACGATGATGACTGACTGTCCCATCTTCTTGGCCTGAACGGCAGCGATCACTCCGCCGGATGTCCCGCCATAGACGACGACGTCAGCCGCCAAAGGCTGATCGACGGGAGCAGCAACGACTTCGGCCGACAAGAGTGCGATCGCAAGGCTGCTCAACGCGAATGAAACTGTATTCAGATATCGACACAACATGTGGTTCTCCTGAGTGATGAACAAGCCTGTAATCTCAGTCCGGACGCTTTAGCCACCAGACTTTTACTTGATTCTAATGCGACGCCTTCGATTGTTCGAGTGTCAGCGAATTCCCGGTCGTTTCGTGCGGCGGGCCGAAAAAACCGCAGGCTAGAAATCGGCGCACAGCATCATCGTTTCGACCCAGTCTTTCCAATGGTCGAGGTCTTCTTGCGTGAGCGCGTTGGAACGTGTCAACTCCTTGGTGACACGCTGTCCCGTGTCAGGATATTCGACGTAGACAGTCAGACGGCCGTTGACCGCGCAGCGAAATTCGACCGCGACGGGACTTCCTTTGGCGGCGGGAAGCTCATCGATGATGCATTTGCCAAGCAGCGTACATTTGCTGAGCGATTTGCTTTCGCCCTGGACGACGTAAATCGACAGCGACTCCTGGTCGTCCATGCCCGTCTTAAACGTCCGTTTGGCCGACGCGGGCAAGCGTTTATTGCGCGGAATCAGAACGGCGTGGATTTTGCTGCCTGTTTCCAGTTGCGTCCCCACGATGCCCATGCTGTGTGAGTTGACCTCTTCGATTTGGTAAGCCGGTTGCTCGCCACGCCGTTTGGCCAGTCGCATATCAGCCAGCAACGCCGCACCCAGCGCGACATAGCCGTCCAGCGAGACCGACGGATCGGGTTTCTTGCCCGTGACGTTGGCAACAATTTTTCGCAAGATCGGCATGCTGGACAAACCGCCCGCCATCAGCACATGGTCCACCTGGCCGCGTTCGACCTTGGCCGCCTTGAGCGTTCGCTTGAGAGTTGTCTGGATGATTTCCAGCATGTCTTTGGTGAAGTTTTGAAGTTGTTCACGAGTGATTTTGACGTTGGCGGGCTTGCCTTCGTATTCAAAATGAATCGACACTTCCTTTTCACCGGACAGAACACGCCGTTTTTGTTCGCACTCCGCAAACAACAGTCCGGCCGCGTTGGGATCACTTAGCGGATCAGTGCCGTACTTATTGGTAAACAGACGAGCCACGTCGCTGGCCAATCGTTCGTCCCAGTCGTGGCCGCCGAGGATCGGTGCGCCGTCGGTGGCCAACACAGAAATCTTGTTGCCCTCGATTTCCAGCAGCGAGACGTCAAACGCGCCACCGCCAAAGTCACAGACCAAAACTTTCTGCGGGTTGCTATCCAAAAAGCCGACTTCGTGCGTGTACGCCAACGCAATGGCCGTTGGCTCGTTAATAATGTCGATCAACTCGAGGCCAGCGATGTAGACCGCGTCCTGGACCGCTTTGCGGCGAGCGTCGTCAAAGTAAGATGGCACGGAGATCACGACGTGTCGAAAGTCTCCGATCTGAGAGCGGGCGTCGCCGACCAGTTTATTGAGCAGCACCGCGGTCAGCGCCTCCGGCGGATACTGCTGATCGCCCATGGTCTTGGGATAGAATTGCTCCCCCAAACTTCGCTTGATGTTGGTTGCAATGCAATCGCCCTTGGTTGCCAATTGTTCGAGTGCCTGGCGGCCGATGGACAGCGACGTTCCGTCAATCATCACCGCGCCGGGCATCGATGCTTCGCCATCCGCGCACACGATCGAGACCACCTGGCCAGCCTCCTTGTCGGCGTAGGCCATAGACACGCGCGTCGTCCCCAAATCGATGCCCACGGCCGGCGCGTTTTCAATGATCGTTGACGGCGGTTTCGTGCTGCTTGCGGAGGCCGCTTGCTGCAACCTCGAACCGAGAAGTGAACCGCTGCTGCTTGGAGCGGGGTCATCCAAGACGTTCGAATTCGGATCGATGAACTCTTCCAGATCCGCGATCAATTCGCTCATCGATTGGTGTCGATCGTCTGCGTGCTTGGCGACGGTCTTTTGGTAGATCAGATCCAGTTGTTCGGGAACATCCTGACGCCGGTCGCGTAGCGGAGGGATCGCTTCGCGGGCGTGGGCCAACAGGACTTCGATCATGTCGCCGCTGTAAATCGGATCGCCGGTCAACAAATAGTAAAACGTGCAACCCAGACTGTAAATATCACAGCGGTGGTCGACCGACTTCGCATCCTTGCCTTGCTCAGGCGACATGAACCCGACCGTGCCCATGATTGTGCCCGCGGCCGTGATGCCGTCGGCCGTGACGGGTGCGCCAACAGAATCGGTGGATGCGGCCGTGGACCGCGCCAGTCCCATGTCCAAGATCTTGACCACGCCGTCCGAGTCGAGCATCAGGTTGCTTGGTTTGATGTCACGATGAATAATATTTTGCGAATGGGCATAGGCCAAACCGCGCGCAGCCTGGATCATGAAGTCGCAAGCCGTTTCCACTTGCAGCGGTCCGCGACTGGCGATCAAATCCGCCAAAGAACTACCGTCGACAAACTCCAGCACCAAGTAGGGCGTGGCATTGAATTCACCGGCATCGAACGCGGTCACAATATTTGGATGGATCAGTTTTGCCGCCGCCTTGACCTCACGATGGAAACGCTTAATCGCGTAATCATCCATCGATTCGGTGGTCAACGTTTTCAGGGCAACGATCCGCTCCATGCGCTGGTGCTGAGCTTTGTAAACAGTTCCCACACCGCCGGCACCGATCTTTCGCAGAATCTCGTAATCGCCGATGAGCGTGCGAGCAGCGCCATGTGCTTCGAGCGCTGCTTTGGCCGGTCGCAACGCCATTTCATCGGAAATGCTCTCCGTTTCCTCGCCGCGCGCATTTCGAGTCTGGTCCGCCGGTTGAGCGGGCTCTGACGACGGAGTGCCAATGTTCGTCTTTGTGAGGTCCGTGCGTTCGCTCATAAACGGTACGATGGAAAAAACGGTAACGGCCACCCATTGCCGTACCCTCCATGTTACTTCAAAGAGTGGATTGAAATCCATCCATTGCCGGTTGGATTCGGCAAATGCACAAGAAACGAATGCTAGAGATCCAACTCGTCTAGTTGGTCAATGAGATCATCCAAATCGTCTTTAGGCTGAGATGGCAGCATTTCTCGACGTTTAGGAACTCCAACACTTGTGCCCACTTCATCGCAGCCCGCCAGCACCAATTGCTGGTCACGTTCGGCAACGGCCATTTCGACTGCCATTTTCCCCACTTCTGGGGCACCGAAGAGTTGCGACAAATCGATCTTCAAACCGGCCGACACATCCGCCGCGCCGGCAATCGCGGGGGTTTTGTGCTGAGGAAAAATAATGGCGTTCTCTGGACAAACTCGACTGCAAGCGGGACATCCCTTGCGGCAGTTGTCCGGTTGTTCGACAAGGATCGTTTCGACGGCATCCACACCGTAAACGCCGAACAGACAAAAGTCGATGCACTCCATGCAATTGGTGCAGCGGCCAAAGTCAATCACCGGATACCAGCGACGTGCCGCTTGTTCATCGACGACCGTGGCTTGTCGATTCTGATCATCTTTTGCCTGGCCGTTACCATCTGGCTTCGGTGCCTGGACGGCCGGATTCAAATACTGCTCGGTCTGTTGGGGCTTCGGCAAACCACCGATCCAACTCATCAATTCGACGACTTGCGTGCTGTTTTCGGTCGCAATGCGTTTGACTTCGTCAATGTATGTCTGAGCACTGCCTTCAATACGTAGATCGATGCAATAGATTTTGCGATTAGGTGTTTCACGCGCGTCGATCACGCGGTCTTTGTCATCATCGCCAATCTCGTCCTCGAGATCTTCTTCTTCGTCACCGTCGTCGCGACAAATCAGCGTTTCGCCAACGTGGCCGTAAATCGAATTGCGATCCAAAATCCAATGTGCCGCACGCTCATACAACCACGACAGAACAATCATGTTGCCCGAAATGCCCTGCAACGCAAGCATGCCCGTTCCATCGGGCTTCAAGTCGTACAAATGCGGAATCAAAACAACATCGATGCCGTTTTCCATCAACAAGGCCGCCACGATGTCTTCTTCCATGCCACGCTTGGCTGGACTTTGACTTTGACCTTGAGAAACGACAACGGTAATACGTTTTGCCATGGGAGTTTTACAACCTATTCGTTCAACTGTCCTTTAATGGTTCGTTGCGTAACTTCCCAAACAGCGTCCAAGTGCTCGATATACTGTTGGGGAGAAAGCAATTCGTCGCCAGCTCCATCAATTTCGAAAATCCAACCGTCGTCATATTTTTCCACGTTAATGGCCGACGGGTCGGAAAGCAACTCTTCATTCAACGTGGTCAATCGCCCAGCAATCGGAGAAAACAAATCGCTTTCCGCCTTTTTGCTTTCAATGGCTCCGATCTGCTGTTTTTCCGTCAACTCAACACCCACATCAATCGTCCAATCCAAAAAATAAACGTCTTGCAGCAATCGAACCGCGTAGGCCGCAAAACCAAAACGCCAGACATCGTCACGTCTCAAGGCCCACATGTGGTTTTTTGCGTACTGACGATCGGTCGGAAACTGAGCTTCAAACTCGCCCATCATGAACACCAGCGAGTCGCTCATGTGTAGCGCACTCCTTGATGCTCTGCTTCAAAAAAAGGAGGCAACAGGGCGTCGGCATGCAACAGCCCTTTGCTGGTTAACTCGATATGGTTGCCGTCGATCGTCAGCATTTCGCCGTCCGCGTGACTCTGCCACTCGGCGTGCCACTCGTCCAGTATGTCCGTCTCGAATTTGTCGCGAAAATAACCGGCGTCAAGATAGCCGCGCTTGAGTTGCAAAATCATTTCGCGGATCAGCGATTGGTGCTTCGTCGGCCGAAGCGCCCGTCCCAGTGGCAATCGGCTTTCTTTCAACAAAGGATCAATGTACTCGTCCCATTCCGGCAGATTCTGATAGTGGACTCCCGACACATGGCCAAAGCTGGCGATGCCCGTGGCGAACAAATCCGACCCCATCCATAGATTGTCGCGATAGCTGAAATTCACTTTGCTCGGATCCTTGACCACCGTAAAAGCACTCGAAACGTGATAACCAACCGCGGCAAGTTCGTCGAAAGCGTATTTCACCCAATCGCGTTTCGTTGGCCAGTCGGCAACGGGCGTTTCGATTTGATTGCCAAGAATGTCCTTTGAATAAACCGTGTTGAACGGCAATTCCATTTGATAGATCGTGACGCTCTCGGGGGACAACTCGATGGTCCGTCGCACGTTGTCTTTCCAGTTGTCCCACGACTCGCCAACCATTCCCGAGATGAGATCGATATTAACGTTTGGAAAATCCGCAACCTTGATCCAGTCCCAAGCTTTGTAGACTTCCGCGGAAAGATGAGCCCGCCCGTTTTCTCGCAAGACATCGTCGCCAAAATTCTCGACGCCGAGGCTCATACGCGTGACGCCCATGTCTTTGATGGCCTGAATTTTTGGTTCGGAAAGCGTGCCCGGCTCGCATTCGAACGTCACTTCTTCCGCATCGTCCCAATTCACGTTTGCTCGCAGACGATCGACGAGCGACGTCAATTGTCTCGGGCTCAAGAACGAAGGTGTGCCGCCACCGAAGTAAACAAATCGAAACGGCCGGTCGCCAACAACGGGCAACTTGCTGACCAACTCAATCTCGCGCGACAACGCCTGGACATAAAGTTCAATGTCGCTGGCCTTGTTGTCCGTAAAAACTTTGAAGTAGCAAAACTTGCAACGCTTTCGACAGAACGGAATGTGCAAGTAAAGCCCCAGCGGCACGTCACTCGGCGGAGACTGCATCACGGTGTCCACCTCGCCGACCATCTCACGCTTCCACTGAGAAAACGGCGGATAGTTAGAGATGAAATAGCTGCCAACTTCGGTTTTGGCGGAATCCGTGGCCATACGCTCGAAACTTATTCAAAAAAACGACGAACCGGCACTTTCAATTCGTCAGAAAACTCAGGCAACGCCATTTCGTCGTCGCCGCTCAATTGAACGGGACCATCATCCGCGCGATGAACGTGAACAATCTCTGTCGCCGGATCGAGAACGCACACGACGAGAACTCCCGCGTTCAAATACTCAGCAATCTTCTCAGTCACTTTCGACCAACGATCATCGGGCGACAGGACTTCAAAAGCGACTTCGGGAACGACTTGCAGATACTCGGTTGGAAGAGGCCCCTTGGGAACGCGGGCATAACTAAAAAATGCAATGTCGGGTCCACGGAGCGAATCGGGATTCCTTTCTGTGATGACTCCTGTATCGTTGGTTACGACGTGGCCCAGTTCGTGTTCGTCGGCAAAATTCCCGATAACACGATTTACCTTGCTGCAAATCTGTCCGTGACGTGGCTTGGGCAAGTTCATTTCAACGACCTTTCCGCGGACCAATTCAAGTTTACGATCGTCCACGTCGAGCTTTGAAAACTCGTCGATCGTCATCAGCTTCGGTTCGGCAATCGACATGGTTTACTTCTTTCTCTCTCCAAAGCAATAGACGGTACCGCGATTACTGGCAATGACCAGGTAGCCGTCGGCCACGGCCGGCGATGCGGTGAAGTCGCCGCCGGCTTCGTATTCCCAAACCTTTTCACCTTTGGCGACCGTCAGCCCATAGATGCGACCGTCGGACGAGCCAACGAATACGCGGTCGCCGACGATCACGGGCGATGAATCAATGCCACCCTTGGCCGCGAACGTCCAGAGTTCTTTGCCGGTCGTCGGATCAAGAGCATAAAGTCGCTTGCTGCGCCCGCCAAAGATGACGTGCGTTTTTGTGATCGCTGGCGAACTTCGCATCGACTGGCTGCGCTCGGGGTCCGCATATGTCCACTCGGTCTTGGCGTCTTTCCAATTGATGCAAAACAGAACGCCGCCTTCAGTGCCAAAGTAGATGTTATCGCCAAGGACGGCAGGTGTGACCATCGTTGGCGATTCGATGTCGACGCCGTCGACCGCTTTGCCCTTGACCAGGTCGATGATGTGCAGCCGCGAATCGCAACCCGCGACGAAGGTCCGGTCGCCAACAATGGTCGGCGAGCAACGGATCTGGTCCTCGATCTGGTGCTTCCAAATCTCTTTACCATTCTTGGCATTGAGGCAGTACAACGTCGCGTCTTGCGAGCCGAACAGGATGTTGCCTTTGTAAAAGTTCGAACCCGCGTCGATTTCGGCCTGAGCTTCGTAGCCCCACAACGGTTTTCCATCTTGGGCGTCCAGACAGAAAAATCGGCCGAACATATCGCCGATGTAAAGGCGGCCATCGCGGTAGGACGGCGAGGCCATAAAACCGCTGATCTCGGTTTTGTCTTCTTTTCCGACCGGTTTGCCATCAGGAAACGTCCAAGCCTTGTTGCTGAAGTTGGTTTCCCACTTCTTGTTGCCAGTTTTCAACTCGAACGCGTAAACAGTGCCATCCAGATCACCGATGTACGCGACTCCACCGACGATCGCGGCCGTGCCTTCGAACGCACCTCGTTCGACTTCGAACTTCCACACCAACTCGGGTTTCTTCGGCAAAGTGCTGTTTGCGACACCTGTTGCGTGTGAATCGCCGCGGAAAATCGGCCAGCTTGACATGGATGGCTTCTTAGCCGAACTGGCAACGGCGACTCGCGGCGCGGCCTTGGTGTTCGCCTCGGGTTTCTCGATGGCGCCCGAGCGTGGTGTGCACGCCGTGATCAATGCAACAACTAGCAGAACTGAGCCAATAATCCACTTGCCCATGTTTTTTGCTCCGTCCGGAAGGTTCAACGTTGGGGGGATTGTCGCCTTTCGCGACAGTGTGCCGCGCACGGCGCACTTTCGCGGAGCGAAAGGCGACAACTTATTGTATCAAAAAGCTCGATGATAAAGGGCGAGAAGTTCTGCTTGCCCCACTTCGCGGGGGTTGAAATTGCCCGTCCATTGCTGTGCTGCGGCGGCAGCAAGTTCAGGCAGACGCTCGGGTTCAACGCCGCAGTCCGACAGATTTCCTGGTAACCCGGCTTTCTGCACCAACTCGGCAACGAAACTCGCCAGCCCTTCGACGCCATGCCGTGGATCGGGATAGCCATTGGCCCCGCCGGTGGCTTCGAGCAAGTCGCCGTACCAATGCGGGAACTTCTCGCCGTTAAACCGAATCACGTGCGGCAACATCAAACCGATGGCTTGCCCGTGAATAATGCCGTACGTCTGCGTGAGCGGATTGGCCAACGCGTGCGTTGCACCGAGCATCGAGTTCTCAATCGCCAGCCCTGCAAAGGAAGCACCCAATTGCATCGCGCCACGAGCGTCGAGATTCTCGGGATCATTCAACACGTCAGCAAAATTGCCGGCCAGCAAATGCCAGGCTTCCCGGCTGAACGCCAACGACGCCGGGTTGCGTCGCTTGGTGACATAGGTCTCCAACGCGTGGGCAATGGCATCGATGCCGGTCAGCGCCGTGACCGAAGCTGGTTGCGTCACGGTCAATTTCGGATCGAGCAAAGCAATGCGGCACGACGCCTTCTTGTCGCCGCACGCCATTTTCACTTTCGTATTGGCATCCGAAATCAGCGCGAACGATTGGGTCTCGCTGCCAGTTCCCGCGGTCGTCGGCACGGCGATCATCGGCAGCATCTCACGCAGTGCTTTGCCGACACCCCAGTAGTCCTGCATCTGGCCGCCGTTGGAATACAGAAAATTGACTCCTTTACAACAATCCATCGCACTGCCGCCGCCAAGTCCGACTAGCAACTCCGGTTCGTGTCGCTCGGCAAATGCCACACCAAGATCGACATCTTCGGTCGACGGATTCTCGTGAACATCGTCATACACGTGGGTGACGATGCCGGCCTTTTCCAGTGCCCCAACACCGCGCTCGGTGTGTCCCGCCGCCACAACGCCCGGATCACTGACAACCATCGCGCTGCGAGCCCCTATCTCCGACGCCAACTCACCGAGCGCGTCGACCTTGTCCGGGCCGAAAACGATTCGCGTTCGTGGCTGGAAATCAAAAGGGGTCATGAGATCAAATGACGGTAGGCCACCGTCTTGGAAATGGTATGGCAAACGTCGTTAGTTTTGTTACGAAGCCGCTGGCATTTTGTCGTCCGTGACTTGGTATGCGCGGGAGCGGTACAAGAAATCAATTATGCTTCCTTCGTGCGGCTGCAGCCAATTCAGTTTTGTGGTCGGGATCGCGCCGATGTTCAAACGGTCAATGTGTGTCGCATTGGTCGCGGCTCGAATGAGATCCTCTTTCTCCGTAATGATCGTGCCGACCAGCGTGGGGCCGATCTTCTTGAGCATCTGGTCTTCCGGACATTCGACCACCGTCGAGAACGGGAACATGTATTCCTTCTTGGCAATCTCGTTCTCGGGCGATGAGCAGTGGACGATCATCGGCCGCAGGTACGAGCAGCGTTCTTTCTCGACCAGGCGATCGCCAAATTGGCTGGTCAGGTCCGTGACGCCGTCTTCTTTGAGGTCGGCTTCGATCATGCCCCAGACGGCTTTGCCCATGCCAGGCACGGTGAACGCGGCAAGACCGGCGTTGGGATCGGTTGGTCCCAGTGCTTCGGCAGGACCGGTTCTTTCGGCCAATGCTTGAGCGATTTCTTTCGTGTGTCGTGACGCCCAGACGCCGGAGCAATTGATGCAACCACGACCACTGTTGATGTAAATGCTTTCCGCCATCAAGTCGATGTACTTTTCCCAATCGTCGACCACATCGTCTGCTAATAAGATCTTCGAGAAGCCAGGACCGTGAGCCTGAACTTTGGGATTGCCTTGATACCGCTCAACGGTCGGAGTACCGCCGAAGATCATCGATCGTTCGCACGCGGCGAGCACGGCGGCACCTGCGGCAGCTTCACCCGGATAAAGCGAAAACACTTCTTTCGGCACACCGGCTTCGATGAATGCGGCGATCATTCGATAAGGCGTCCAAGGTTCCTGAGGACCGGGTTTCAAAACCAAGCCCATCTGCAAAGGAATCACTGGCAACCATAACGTGTGCACGCCCGGCGAGTTGGATGGCAAGACCGCGGCCAGCACCGAGGTTTGTGCTTGGTAACTGACGACCACGCCACGACTTTCCATGCCCCAACCTTTGGTCAAAATGTCAAGGTCCAAACCGCGCGTCAGGCAATCGAGAATCTTGTTCATGTTTTGCAGCACGAACGAATTCTTGCCCATGTTGGCTCGACACATGTGTTCTGGCAAACCGGTGCTGGCCGACTGTTGATGAACGAAGTCGTCAGGCGTTTGTTGCCCGTCGCCGATCGTGACTGTGCCGTTCTCATAAATCTCGCCCGCCTTGCCGAGCATCTCGATCAAGTCGGCGATTTTGTACTGGCAGAGGATCTCACGTGCCTTGTGCGCCGATCGCATATCGCGACGGATGATGCCGTCGTTGGCCTGGCTGACTTTGGCGATCGGTTCGCCGGTGTCGAAGTGCAACACGTCGGCGATTTCAAGTGATTCGTAGGGCTCGCCCCAACGCATGACTGGGATGTTTAACACGTTAATCTCCTACTTCATTTTTTTGGCCAATCGATCAAGTACGTAGCTATTTAGTACTTGCTCGATTTTGCGGTTTTCTTTGTGGGCCGTCTGTTCTAGTTGCTCTATTTGCGATCGAAAGACGAACTTAAATGGGCTTTCCGAGTTCTTGACAACGTATCCAACAAAACTGTAGCTAACATCCAGTATTGAATCACCATCGCCGTAATACAGGCTAAGGTGGTTACATCGAATTGACGCTTCTTCCCACTTTGCTTTCAGAGGTGGATTGTCTTCACATGCGTCTTTGATCAAATTCTTCAATTCTCTTGACATCAAAGTTCGTTCAGAACTTCCGATGAAATGCCAATTCCCGTCAACCAAGCCACTTCCGCCATAAACGATATCAACGTCGAGGCATGGCCTATACGCATGAACGATCAGTCCGAGCAAAATCCCAAACGATGCCGTTCCCAATAAAATGGTTTTCAATCCAAATCGAAACGTTTTCCGACCGGCAACTTTACTCATTCACGTCACTAATAAACTCCGACCGTCGTGGCGGATGCCAGTTCGTGGAAGGGTCGCACGCCGCTGACTCCATCCCAGGGGTAGGTTTCAAACGGTGCTTCTCGTTCGCCTTCGTCGCGTTCGAGAAAACCGGGGACGAAGAATTCATCAGTCAGCGTTGTTAGTTTCACGCGACCGGTTTCACCGTAGCCAACCGGTTCATTGTGATCGTCGAAGCTGACGACTTCGGTAACGGCTCGTGGTTGTGGTGCATAGTACGAAATTTTGTACTGGTCTTCGGCGGGGATCGGCTT
>CAYFJO010000081.1:0-31847 GCA_964343305.1 uncultured Pirellulaceae bacterium
TTCGTCAAGCAACCCCACGCCGCGTCGCTGTTGTCGTCGCTTAGCTTGATCGTCGGTTCGAATCCCAACAACGCCGGCGCGTTGAATTTGCTCGCCACGACCACATCGGATGACGTCGCCGATTCGCTTCGATCCGTGATGCTGTCGGGACTTGGCGAAGGTTTAAAGCGTCGCGGATCGTCGGTCGTCCAGCTCTTGGCGGACGATAAAACTTCGAAGGAAGCTCGCCAGCAGGTGATTGCGCTGTTCGATCGAGCGGCTCGAGCGGCCAGCGACAAAGACTCGACAATCGCCCGTCGCACGGCGGCCATCGGCTTGCTTGCGTTTTCGACACGACCTCTGAGACACTTCCTCACGCCGCAAAATCCGCAAGCGATCCAACGAGCCGCTGTCGCCGCGATCGGCCAGCAGGAAACGCAACACGTCGCTCGCACGTTGCTCGACGGATGGAAATACTACACGCCGCAAGTTCGTCGCGATGTGGTCGATGTGCTGATGACCAGCGCGAATCGAATCAACGAACTGCTGTCCGACGTTGAAAAGAAAAAGGTCGGCCGAGGCGATATCGAACGCGACAAGAAGCAGCTTTTGTTAAAACATCCTA
Source organism: uncultured Pirellulaceae bacterium (assembly GCA_964343305.1). Lineage (GTDB taxonomy): Bacteria > Planctomycetota > Planctomycetia > Pirellulales > Pirellulaceae > CAYFJO01. The sequence continues at coordinate 605 of CAYFJO010000081.1, forward strand.
ACGTGGACATCTGGGCGAAAAGTGAAAAGTTGTTCGCTGGCGATTTGAATTCCGATCGGGCAAGAGTCGTGGCGAAATTCCAAACCGTGCTCGACCTCGAAGGCGACGTGAAGCGCGGGCAAGCGGCATTCCAGAAGAGGTGTTCTGTGTGTCACCAAGTCGGCGGCGTCGGCCACAAAGTGGCTCCCGATTTGACATCTGTCCAAAACAAATCACCTGCGGATTTGTTGATTGCGATTCTTGATCCGAATCGCGAGGCGCAGCCTAACTTCAACACATACAACGTCTTGACCGCCGACGGAAGAATCTACAACGGAATCATCGCTGCCGAAGCGTCCGGAAGCATTACTCTTCGCCGGGCCGAGGCGAAAGAAGACGTCGTCCTGCGCAGTAACATCGATTCGATGACGGCGACCGGAATTTCGTTGATGCCCGAAGGATTTGAAAAGGATCTATCAGCACAAGACTTTGCCGATTTGATTTCATTCGTGAAGTCGATCAAGCCAAGTGGAAAGTGATCGACTCGTAGAGGTAGGAGAGGCCCGTTCTGATTTGGCCAACAACGAAAACAGCCCGCCAAGATTGACGGGCTGCTTTCTATATGATGAACATCCGAGGGGATGGTTGTTTTCGACCGCACGGAACGCCACTTCATTTCAGATCTTTGTTTGTTGTTGTGTGGCGTTGTGCGGTGATCGTGAGAGAAGGCAGATCGCGTGCCAAAAGTCAGACATCGTCGTTAACACCGCGAATTACGCCGAATCGTGACGTCGCGGAGCGAAAGGTGACGATCGTGTTCTCATTTTGATTACGACCATCTCAGCTCTAGTCGAGCACCAACACTTTGACGCGCGACGGCATGTCCTCGGAACGAAAAACGCGTTGCGTCGCCTTTTGGAAATCTGATTCTTTGGCGTGATAGATGTCCACGAATCTCTGTGGATTACGATCGACCAGCGGGAACCAGGTGCTTTGGACTTGAATCATGATCCGATGTTCGCGGCGGAAGCAGTGATAGGTGTCGGGCATCGTGAATTTCACCCGTGTTGGCGCGTCCGGCTTGAACGGGACGGCCTTTTCTAAACTCTCCCGAAATTTGCCGCGGATCACGTCGCCACGCACCAACTGCTGATACCCGCCCATCCGAACTTCCTTTGGATTGGGATCGAGATCAGGGTAGTCATCTGGATAAACGTCGATCACTTTGACAATCCAGTCACTATCGGTCCCGGATGTCGAGACATGCAGGTCGACTTCAACGGGACCAACGATCGTCACATCTTCATCCAGCACATCCGTTTGATAAACCAACACGTCTGGTCGCTGCGACGCAAACCGTTGGTCGGCGACCAAATATTCGGCCTTCATTCCCGGAGCCACGATGTTCATGTAGGGTACGGGCTTGTTCGGATCACTGATGTATTCGTCAAATGCTTCGGTATTTGGTGGCGCGTTGAAAGCAAGCCGGTCGCTGGCGTGAAAATAAAGTGATTTTGACTTCGCCTGTTTTGGCGGCCATTCGTCGTAACTGCGCCAGTGATTCGTGCCCGTCTCGAAGACCCAAGCTTCAGGATGGTTGAGCTTGCCTTTGCCTTTCAAATGAAACTCGAAGAACGGCAATTCAATCTTCTTGCGATAGAACTCAGACGTCTTTGAATTAAACGGAATGTCGCCAAACGACGCTCCGCCACCACGGGCCCAGCCACCATGACGCCACGGGCCCATCACGAGCATGTTGAACGTATTCGGGTTGTTTCGCTCGATGTACTTGTAAGTCTCAAGCGCCCCGAACAGATTCTCCGCGTCGAACCATCCGCCTACGGTCATCACGGCCGGTTTGACGTTTTTCAAATGGGGGCGAATGTTGTGCGACTTCCAAAACTCGTCGTACGTTCCATGCTTCATCGTCTCTAGCCAAAACGGCACGTCGCCTTTCAAATACTCTTTGTCGATCTCCGACAGCGTCTTGATGCGGCGGAAGAATTCATAGCCATCAGGCGTGCCGTAATTGAAGTTTGGTCCTCGATAATCTTTGGTTGGTTCTGGCCGAACACGTCCGCTGCGCGACATCCAATTAAACATGTGTGCTAGAAAAAACGCGCCGTTGTGATGCCAGTCGTCGCCGACGAACCAATCGTTCACCGGGGCTTGCGGCGAAGCGGCCTGGATCGCCGGATGCGAATCGATGATGCCCGCCGCCGTGTAAAAGCCTGGATACGAAATTCCCGCGATGCCAACTTTGCCGTTGTTTCCTCGGACGTTTTTGACCAGCCAATCGACCGTGTCCCACGTGTCAGTACTTTCGTCGATGTCGGTCCTTTTCTTTTTCACCGGCAAGTGCGGCCGCATGTGAACAAATTCGCCTTCCGACATCCAGCGACCGCGGACGTCTTGATAGGCGAAGATGTAGCCCGCCTTGCCGAACAGCGGCGAGGGTCCCAGGTTTTCGGGAAACTGATCGACGCCGTAAGGTTTCGCACTGTACGGCGTTCGCTTTAGCAGAATCGGATAAGTCTTCGAATCGTCCTTGGGCACGTAGACGGATGTGAACAGCCGCTTGCCGTCGCGCATCGCGATTTGATATTCGTACTTGGTGTAATGCGATTTGACATAGTCAACGCCTTGGCCGAATGCGATCAAGTTTGTTGTCAAAACAGCGGCGAAGAGGATGAGTAGTTTTTTGTGGCGAATCATCAATGTCTCCTGGTGCGGGTCAATTCGTTGTACTCGCTATGATAAGCGGGCCAAATTCGCTCAACAACTTTCGCTGTCTCGTCTAACGATTAATGAACCTCGATCACTGCGCCACAACGTGCCGACTTGCCAATTGCTTCGCAAACGCGTTGATTCGCGATCGAGATGGCGGGCCACATTGCGTCCAGTTTGCCGCTGCAGACGATCTCACAGAATCGCTCGATCATCCGCTGTTCTTGAACGAGCGGCTGCGAAACGTGCTCTGTCGCTTCGCCCATTTTGTTGTGCAGCCAGTATCTCGGTCGCTCGGGATTCGTCGGATTGAGAAAGTCGTCACAGACCAATGATCCAATCGTACCGGTCACTTCGAACCACTTGCGCCGTGCCGAGTCGTAGCCGCAATCGAACGACGCCATCCGTTCGCCGTCAAACCACATCATCGCGCTCAAGTTGAATTCGACATCGTGACGATAGCGCGCCGTGGCGAATACGCGCGTCGGCAACTCGCCGCCCATCGCCCACAACGTCGCGCGGACGTTGTACCAACCGAGATCGCCGAGCGCGCCGCCGCCAAGTTCACGTTGAAATCGCAGTTCATTGGGGAGGATCTTTTCCGGGACGACTTTGCGGTTTCTTGATCGAGAGCCAAGTGCGGTGGCTTCATCTGCAGGTATGACTCGACATCAAAGCTGAACGCCGACGTGACACGTCGCAGCGGACCGAATCTTTCGTCGTTGATCGCTCGAAACATAACGGCGGTGCGCGGATGGTGGACCCACATCGTGGCGTCCATCAGTTGCACGTTGTTCGCGCGACAGGCGGCGGCCATTGCCTCCGCTTCGACAGCAGTCATCGCCAGCGGCTTTTCGCACAAAACGTGTTTGCCCGCTTCGGCCGCACGGATCGTCCACTCGGCGTGCATCGATGGCGGCAACGGGATGTAGACGGCATCAAGATCTTCGTCGCCGAGCAACGCGTCGTAGTTGTCGTAGGCCTGGGCGACCTGGTGTTGTTTGGCCCAGATTTCGGCACGCCTCGCCGTTCGGCTGGCGACGGCCTTGACGTGCGCGTGGTCGGTCGCCGTGATTGCGTCAACAACTCGGGTCGCAATCCGAGCCGTGCTTAAGATGCCCCATTGGATGGTTTTAGATTGATTCATGGTTCATTCGTTTTGTCTTTGACGAACGGCAGTAGTGTTTTTCGCACAGCGACATAGTAGAATCTACCCACCCACCTGATCAACTCACCTCCGATAGGACCCGCCTGATGAAAACCACCACCCATTGCCTAACTGCACTGTTTTGCCTTGCGTTGCTCTCCCCCGCGCTTGCCGAGGATGCAAAGGGCATTGTTTTTCATGACGTCGATGGCAACGGCAAATTCAACGAAGGCGACAAGCCGCTGCCAAACATCAAAGTTTCCAACGGCAAGACGATTGTCAAGACCAACGGGGCCGGACGTTACAACCTGCCAGTCGACAGCGACGCGATTGTGTTTGTCATCAAACCGAGCGGCTGGCGAACGCCGCTGAGCAAAAACAAATTGCCGCAGTTCTACTACATCCACAAACCAAACGGCTCGCCGCCAGATTTCAAACACAAAGGCGTCGATCCGACCGGACCGTTGCCCGAATCAATTGACTTTCCGCTGTATCCCAACAAAGAGCCGGAACAGTTTCGCGCGATTTTGTTCGGCGATCCACAGCCGCGAGATCAAAAGGAAATCGATTACATCGCCCACGACGTCGTCGAAGAGTTGATCGGCACGGACGCCTCGTTCGGCGTCACGTTGGGCGACATCATGTTCGACGATTTGTCGCTGTTCGGATCGCTCAATTCGGCGATCGCGCTGATCGGCATCCCCTGGTACAACGTCATCGGCAACCACGACATTAACTTCGATGCCAAGACCGACGAGCAAAGTGACGAGACGTTTGAGAGCGTTTACGGGCCGACATACTATTCGTTCGACCACGGCAGCGTCCACTTCCTCGTGCTCGACGACATCGAATGGTATCTCCCGGAACCCGGCGGCAAAGGTCGGTATCGCGGCGGGTTGGGCGAAACACAAATTGAATTCATCAAGAAGGATTTGTCGCTGATTCCAGAAGATCAACTGGTCGTTATGCTGATGCACATTCCCTTGATCGGCATTCAGGATCGGCACCAACTTTACCGGCTGATCGAAAAGCGGCCGTTTTGCATGTCCGTTTCAGGACACACGCATCATCAGGAGCACGTTTACATCAAAGAGGACGGCTGGAAAGGGGCCAAGCCGCACCACCACGTGATCAATGTCACAGTCAGCGGCAGTTGGTGGTCGGGACAGACGGACGAGTTGGGCATTCCTCACACAATGATGTCTGACGGTGCACCCAACGGCTACTCGATCATTTCGTTTGACGGCAATAAATACTCTCTGAGTTTCAAAGCGGCGCGAAAGCCGGCGGACTATCAGATGCGAATCGTCGCGCCCGAACTGGTTGCCAAGGCGGATGCCGGCAAGACGCCAATCTTCGCAAACGTCTTTAACGGTTCGGAATACACCAGAGTCGAGATGCAAATATCGAAAAGCGGTGAATGGATCGAAATGAATCGATCGGTGGAAAAGGACCCCGCTTTTATCGCTGTCAAAGAGGCAGAAACGTCCATCGAAAATCCGACTTTCCGAAAACTGACAAATCCTAAGCCTTGTCCGCACCTCTGGAAACTCAATCTCCCGGAATCCATTGAACCGGGCACACACTTAATCCAGATTCGAGCGACGTTGGCCGATGGCCGTGTGTTCGAAGGTCGACGCACGATTCGCGTTTCAAAACAAACGTTTAACGGCGGATTACCAACGCAGCAATAGGACAAGGATTTTTTGACATGAAATTGATGCATTTCACAGTTTTCATCGCTCTCATTTCCGCAACGTTGTTGGCAGATGACAAGAAGGACGCAGAGACAGTTTTGTGCCGAGGTTACTACCACTCCGAGGAAGAAGCTGTAAAACAACTGGCACGCATGGCTGCGACCTATTCGAGCCTTGACGAGTGGAAGGATCGGGCGGCAAAGGTTCGCAAACAGATCTTGGTCGGAGCCAACCTCGATCCGCTGCCGGAGCGCACGCCGCTGAATCCAGTCGTTCACAAAAAACGCAGTTACGACGGATACACTGTCGAGTCGGCAGCGTTCGAAGCACGGCCCGGTTTTTACGTTTACGGAAGTTTGTATCGGCCGCTTGGCAAAGAGGGACCGCGTCCAGCGGTCCTCTGTCCACATGGTCACGCGCGCGGTCCCGGTGGTGGGCGATTACGTTCGGATCAGCAGCATCGCTGTGCCACGCTGGCACGCATGGGCGCGGTTGTATTCTCGTATGACATGGTTGGTTTCGGCGACTCGTTGCACCTTGGTTGGAACCACGGCCACAAACAGGCATTGACTTTGCAAACCTGGAGCAGCATTCGAGCGATCGACTTTGTGCAGACATTGGACGACGTGGACGACAATCGCATCGGAGTCACCGGTTGTTCAGGCGGAGGAACTCAAACGTTTCTGTTGACGGCCGTCGACGATCGTGTCACGGTTTCCGTGCCAGTCGTGATGGTCTCCGCGCATTTCTTCGGCGGATGCCATTGCGAAAGCGGCATGCCGATTCATAAGACCGCAGCGCTGGAAACCAACAACGCAGAGATCGCCGCGTTGGCAGCTCCGCGGCCGTTGCTGCTGATTTCCGTTGGTGGTGATTGGACGAAGAACACACCCGCCGTCGAACTGCCGTACATTCGCAACGTCTATGGCCTGCACAGCGACCGATCGAAAGTGGAAAACGTTCACTTTCCTGGTCGCAAGCACGGCTATCAATATTTGAAACGCCAAGCGATGTATCCATTCATGGTCAAACATCTGGGGCTGGATCAGAATGGCGTGTTTGACGCGGCGACTGAGTTATACGACGAAAGCAAAACGACCATCGAAACGCCCGAACAGATGCGCGTGTTTGATGAGTCGAAGCCTTATCCAGCGGGCGCGTTAAAGCCTGGAGCAATCGTGCCGTTCTAACACTTGACCGTGCTGCGTTTCTTGCCGAGGCGGCCAGCCTTTTCAACTTTGGCGATGTATTCCGTCGCCAGTGGGACTTTGCACGCCGTGTCGCCCATGTCGACTTCGACTTGGCCGATCTTTTTGGCAATTTGTTTGGCTTTCTTGGTAAGGGGTTTGACATAACTGCCAACGGCGATGACAAATGCGTTCATGACGTACCGAGTCAGATTCAATGCGTCGTCAATTTCGTTCGCGACGCGATCCAAAAGCTCTTTGATTTCATCCAGATCAAGTTCTTCGTCTGGTCGGTTCGCGGTCATGAAAGAGTACGTGGACCAGCCACTGACTTGGATCAATTCCTTTTTGGACTTCATCCATTGGATCGCCAAGTCGCATGCGTGAGGGCTTTCGACGGCAACCCATGCAACCGTGTATTCAGACAACATCGCCCATTTCGCATTTTTGGCCCACGAATCGAGTTGCTTCTTGGTCATCAGTGCCCCGTCGGCGGCGAGACCGGCCAAGTACATCGCGTCGTAGTTGCCGGTGTCGTACAACGCGAGCGCCAAATCCTGGTTGCCCTTAATCTTTTTGACGATGACTTTCATGTCGGCGATCTTGACGCCAAAACAATTCTCGGTGATGCCATGACGAGCGTACGTTTTGCGCATTTGCTCGCTGCCCAACTTTTTCAGCTCGGCCATAACTTGTCTTACAGTTTGCATGTACTTGTACCTCGTCAAAACTAGTGCTTTATGCCTCTTGTTTTTGTGCGTAGCTGGGGTCGAGTCTTCGAGCACTCGTACTACTAGTCGTGGATTTCTTGTTTTCCTGCGCGCACTTCTGTAGGACGGGCACTCCTGCCTGTCGATTGTACACGAGTATTTTCAGGTTATCCCAGATTAGCCTCACGTTTGGCATAAGATTTGCGCTGTCATTGGAAGCAGGAATGACCTGCCACAATGACATGACGGAGCGAAACAATGTGCGAAGGGATTGCTGCGGAACTGGATGGAATTGCCCTGGGAGACAAACGTTTGAACCGACGAAGGCAAATCATCATCGAGGCGCTCAGCGCGAATAGGGATGGCGAGTCGCCAGGCTGAGTGCGTCGAGTTGACGCGCCTGTGAGCCGTTGGCGCTAGCCTCGGGCGTTTTACGCGGGTTTGCAACGCTGGACTGGCCCGCGGCTAGCGCCGGCTTACGCCCACGGCTACGCGCGCAAGCGTCACTGTATTGCGTGCCGACGCGTTGTCGACCTGATTCAGTTTGGTTCGATGGTCAATCCGGTTCTTGACGTCATCGCCTTGATGACAGTGTTGTCATTCGCCTCTTCGTCCGCTTCGCAAACCAGTCGATGTGCCGTCGACATACACCGCCGCGCCTTGCGAGTCGATTCCAAGTGATCCGACCTGTTTACTTAGCTGCTATACTGAGAGTTAGATCTTGTTTCAAACAAAAGGCCTCGATGAAATGAATAGACACATTTTCCAATCATTCTTGATTGTCGCTCTCCTTTCCAACACTTCCGTCGGTGACAAACCAAATATCCTTTGGCTTATCACGGAAGACATGGGGCCGGAAGTCGGTTGCTACGGGACCAAGGAAGTGTCGACGCCCGTTTTGGACGATTTGGCCGCGCGGGGGATGCGATTCACGAGTGCATTTACGGTGACGCCGGTATGCTCGACCAGTCGTTCGTCCTTTTGCACGGGCAACTATGCACTCACAATCGGCGCACATCAGCATCGCACGCGCGACAAACAACCGCTGCCCGATGGTGTGCGTCCGATTACGGAATGGTTGCATGATGTCGGGTACTACACGTGCAATATGCGCGGCGGATCTCTCGACAAACCAGGCAAGACAGATTGGAACTTCACATTCGACGGCAAAGGATTTCAGGGATCAAAGTGGTCCGACTTGAAAGGCAACCAACCGTTTTATGCGCAGGTTAACCACGGCCAAACGCATCGAGGTTGGAGCGCGCCGAAACATGCCGATCCCACGAAGGTAGAGATCCCACCGTACTACCCCGATCATTCGATCGTGCGCGACGATTGGGCGAAATATCTGGACGAAGTCACCGAAGTCGACGGATTGATCGGCAAAATCTTGCAACGTTTGAAAGACGACGGCCTGGCCGACAACACGATCATTGTCATGATGGGCGATCACGGCCGCGCACATCTTCGTGGAAAACAATGGCCGTACGACTCCGGTTTGAAGATCCCGTTGATCATTTACTTTCCGCCCGGCGTCGCGAAGCCAAGCGGTTTTGAAGCCGGCAAAGTTTCCGACCAGATTGTCGAGTCAATCGATATCACCGCCTCGACGCTTGACTGGGCTGGCGTGAAGAAGCCGCCGAAGATGGAAGGCCGCGTGTTGTTTGGCGACAATGCCGAACCGCCGCGCGACTACGCCTTCGCAAGTCGCGATCGCTGCGACATGACTTTGTTTCGCATCCGTACCGTCCGAGACAAACAATACCGCTACATTCGCAACGGGCGTCCGGAGTGGCCGTTTTTTGCGTTGAACTTCTATAAGGAGTTTGGCTATCCAGGTATCGGCGTTATGCGTGAATTGCATAAAGCTGGAAAGTTGAATCCGATTCAAGACCGATTCTTTAACATGACACGACCGGCGGAAGAGCTTTACGACATCACCGCCGACCCCTGGGAAACCGTCAACTTGGCCGAGTCGGACAAGCCGGAGCACAAAGCCACAATCGATCGGTTGCGAGAAGAGTTGGATTCGTGGCTTGAACAAACGGGAGATGCGTCGCGAGCACTCGAAGCACGCGAGCCGGGGTTGGCGGAAGTTCGAGGACGGATCGAGCGTTCCGATCGCGAGCAGCTTCAATACATCCTTCAGGTCCTGGCTCAACAGCGCAAGTCGCCGGACATCAGCAAAGAGTATTTGTCTTACCTCGACCAGATCGAGCCGATGATCCGGGAAGGGATGAAGAGCAAGGCTCCGCCGGAAAAACAACCACCCAAAGATGCGCCACAAACGGAAGACAAGGCAACAAGCACCGAGCTTGAACCGAATTGGGTTGGCGCGCTCACATGGCGAGGGATCGGTCCGGCGACGATGGGCGGGCGAGTTGTCGATATAGCGGTTGTTGAATCCGACCCGACGACGTTTTACGTTGCAACGGCTTCCGGCGGTCTGTTCAAAACAACCAACAACGGCACCACGTTCACGGCTGTTTTCGAAAAACAAAGTTCCGTTTCGATCGGCGATGTCTGCGTGTCACATTCCGACCCGAAAGTCGTTTGGGTCGGCACTGGCGAGCACAACGTTCGCAACTCTGTTTCGTGGGGTGACGGCGTTTACAAATCGATCGACGGTGGCAAGTCGTGGAAAAACATGAAGCTCAAAAAATCGTTTCAGATCGGAAGAATCGCAATCCATCCAACAAACCCAGACGTTGTTTACGTCGGAGCGCTTGGGCGATTGTGGGGACCAAATGAAGAACGTGGCGTATATAAGACAACCGACGGCGGCGCGACGTGGGAGAAGATTCTTTATGTTGACGACAAAACGGGTTGTGTCGACATCGCCATGCATCCGCAACAGGCTGACACGCTGATCGTAGCAATGTACGAGCGACAGCGTGACGAGTTTGATGACCATCATCCATCAAAACGATGGGGACCCGGAAGCGGACTGTTCAAGAGCACCGATGGCGGAGCGACTTGGAAAAAGTTGGCCGAGGGTCTGCCAGATCGACCGCTCGGACGCGTTGGCATCGCCTATTCCCGTCAAAACCCAAACACCGTTTTCACAATCGTCGAGAGCGACATGTATGGCACGGGTCCGGCGACGGCCTTCATCGGCATCACCAGCGGGCAACGCGTGCCCCGCGCGTTGATCCAAGGCATCGTCGAGGGCGGCCCGGCCGACAAAGCTGGTTTGAAAAAAGACGACGTCGTCGTCGCGATCGATGACAAGGAGATCAAGACGTACAACGATCTTGTAGTGGCGATTCGCGCGCAAAAGCCAAACGACAAAGTGAAAATCACTTTCGAGCGCGGTGACGAGAAGCAAACGGTCGAATTGACATTCGGCAAACGCGGCGGCGACGCATCATCACGTCCGTTTGCAACCTATCAAAGTGGTCAACGACCGAACGCACAAAAGGAGCAGGGCAAAAAAGGATATCAAACTGGCGGCGTTTACAAATCGATCGATGGTGGCGAGTCGTGGACGCGCGTCAACAGTTTGAATCCGCGCCCCTATTACTACAGCCAGATTCGCGTCGATCCAACGAACGAAAAGAATCTGTACGTTCTCGGAATTCAGCTTTTCCAATCGACCAATGGTGGCGAGGCATTTCGAAACCTCGCCAAGAATGTCCATCCGGATCATCACGCGCTCTGGATCGATCCACGCGATGGTCGGCACATGATTCTGGGATGCGATGGTGGGCTTTACAAGACTTACGATCGAGGACAAACGTGGGATTTCCACAACATCATGGACATCGGCCAGTTTTACGACGTCGGCGTCGACACCCGTGCGAACTATCGAGTTTACGGCGGGCTGCAAGACAACGGCTCGTGGGGCGGCCCTTCACGAAAGCGCGGGCGGATCGGACCACTCAACTCCGATTGGGAAATGGTTGGCGGGGGCGACGGTTTTGTTTGCCGGGTCGATCCGAACGATCCCAATCTGGTGTATTGCGAAATGCAGAACGGACGAATTTGGCGCGTCAATTTGGAAACCGGCGCGCGACTGACCATCTATCCACAAAAGTCGCAAGCGTCCGGCGTGCGGTTCAACTGGAAGGCGCCGTTCATGCTTTCGAGCCACAACTCGACGATCTTTTATTGCGCCGGCAACTTCGTTTTTCGTTCACTGGAAAGTGGCCGCAACCTGCAAAAGATCTCGCCCGAAATCTCGCGCACCAAGCGCGGCAGTGCGACTGCGATCGCCGAGTCGCCGCTCGACAGCAACGTGTTGTACGCCGGCACTGACGACGGAGCTTTGTGGATCACTCGCGACGGCGGCCAAAATTGGACAAGCATTGCGGAAGACGTCGGGCTGCCAGGGCATTTTCACGTCAGCTCGATCGAAGCGTCGCGTTTTCAAGCGGGACGAGCCTACTTGGCCTTCGACGGTCATCGCAGTAACAACGACGATCCACACGTCTACGTCACGGAAGACTTTGGTAAGTCGTGGCGATCAATCCGCGCGAATCTTCCCATCGGCTCGACGCGCGTCCTGCGCGAAGATGTCAAGAACGGAAACCTTCTTTATGTCGGCACCGAATTTGGCATCTGGGCGACCATAAACCGCGGCGAGACATGGACGAATATCAACAACAACTTGCCGACGGTTGCGATTCATGAAATCGCTGTTCATCCAACGCAAGGTGAAATTGTCGTCGCAACGCACGGCCGCAGCCTCTGGATATTGGACGTCGCGCCACTTCAACAACTCGATGCCAAGATCGCGGCCGCAAAGTCACACTTGTTCGAGCCCCACAACGGTGTGCTTTGGGCGGGCACGCTATTGTCCTGGCGGTTCGGACACCAGAATTTCGTAGGAAAGAACGCGGAATTCGGCAGCAGGTTGCATTACTTCTTGACCGAAGACGTCAAAAGAGCCGGCATCGAAATACGAGACATTCGCGGCAACCTTGTTCGGCAGCTAAAGGCCGACAAGAAGGCTGGCTTGCACTCAACGCGATGGGATCTGCGACAAGCCCTACCACAACAAAAAGGCCGCCCGCGCATCGGCCCACCCGTGAAACCCGGAGTCTATCTCGCGAAACTAATCGTCGACGACCAAGAATTCGTACAAGAACTCAAAGTAGAAGCCGACCCAGATTTCCCAGCAGCGGCACTACTTGAAGAACTTGAATTTCAACAACGCAAGGATCGTCCTACATTCGTCGAGTAGTCTCGCTCGAATGCGAATCAAAGGGTCTTTGCTTTTTGCTCTTCGCGTAAGGCGCAAGATTTCCGTCATCGCACCCAACAAATCTCACCGCCTTGTAGCGACTTTGGGCGCGTGAATTGGACGGCCACGGGCATCGCTCCAAAGGGCTTGTCATTGGGGTCGGTCAACATTACTTGTCCGTGAAAGGTCGAGAAGCAGAGCTTGTCGCAAGCTGATTAGCGGCCATCCCCAGAATGCTAGACGGCTGAAACACGCCTATTGAGACAAAAGTTCGCACACGTCGGTGTCGCGCGAATCGAAGATCTGTTCACCCGGGCCACCCCAACTGCCGTCACCGTTGAAGTCGATCCAGGCGTCCAACTTGCCCGCCGCGCTTTGCACGTTGACCGTCACGGTCGCGTCCAGCGCACCAACTTGAATCGTGCCATTGGGAACGGCGATCTGCGCACGTTCCGTCGTGTCGTGAAAAACACCGTCGCGGTTGTAGTCGATCCAGCCAAAAAGCGTCGCGACGTCTCCCGTCATGTTGGTTGCCAGCAGCGTGACAGTTGGTTGCGTGCCAATGGTGGCATGCAAATCAAGCGGATCGAGAACTCCATCTTCGTCGTCGGGCAAGGCACCGTCGATGTCGTCGGCATCGGCGTTGGCGTTTTGTAGTGTGCCGGAATCGCCGTCGACGCTGGCTCCCAAAAATAATGTGTTTTGAGTCGTATCGATCGCATGGCCTGGCCCGTTGTCGGTCTGCAGGGTGCTGTAATTGCCAACGGATGTGAACGGTACCAAGTCAGGAGCATCGCCAAAGTCAGCGGCAAGCAACAAGCGGGATTCGAGCGGCTCGAACAAGAGGCGGCGGCGCTGATCGCGCTACTTCACGCTCAGACGCGAACCCCAGAAACTCACCCAAAACCATTGACCTGCCAATTTCCACTCCCAATACTTTCGATCACCTGACCTATTAAACCACCATCTGATCCACAAGGCAAATTGTAATGTTGGTCCCAGCCGCGGTGATACAGTTGAATGAACCGGACCGCGCGCTCGGCCATCCGCTGGGCAAGCAAGCAGTTGGCGGCAAACGAACCGCGGCGATGGACGTCTGGGCCGTAGCGCTTCATCGTCTCGTCTGTCTCATCGCTCAGGTGTGGCACCCGTCCATGACAGCGAAAGCATTTGTCCGCCAAGATAGGCTGGACGTCTCGGAGAAATTCAACGGAGCTTGATTCCGCTGCGCCGCCAGGACGACACAAAACGGCAATTGCCAGCGCGGCGAGGTAGGTATGCGGAGACTTCAAGTTCATTGATTTCACGGAAGGCGGGTTGCGAACTCACAACAATCATACCGACACGGCTACCAAGTTGCCAAATGATCCAGCCGAAGTGTAGCCAAGCCGTCGTTGACCGCGTAATATGGTTGCCCGTACGCAAGCCATTTCACACGCGTAAATTCAACTAACACCACCGCCCAGAAAACAGCCATGCAAGTCGCTCGAACACCGTCGATTAATCTGATCACCTTCGTTATCGCCCTCTCCGGGTACATTGCCGCTGCCGCTGTCGCTGACGGGACGCGGCCGAACATCGTGCTGATCATGTCGGATGACATGGGCTATTCGGACATCGGTTGTTACGGCGGTGAAATCAAAACGCCGACGTTGGACCGGCTTGCATCGAACGGACTGCGGTTCACGCAGTTTTACAACACGGCGCGATGTTGCCCGACGCGGGCAGCGCTGTTGTCGGGCGTTTACCAACATCAGGCCGGCATCGGTTTGATGACCGGCGAAAGGAACCTGCCCGGATATCGTGGTGAATTGGGGCGCAACGTGCTAACGATCGCCGAAGTGCTTGGCACGGCGGGCTATCGCAATTACATGAGCGGCAAGTGGCACGTCACTCGCTTCACGCGACCCGAAGGTCCCAAAGACAACTGGCCGTTGCAACGTGGCTTTGACAAGTTTTATGGAACGATCATCGGTGCCGGCAGCTTTTATGACCCCGCGACGCTGTGTCGAGGCAACACGTTCATCACGCCCGAAAACGATCCGGAGTATCAACCAGAGACCTACTACTATACTGACGCAATCAGCGACAACGCCGTCACGTACCTCGGCGAGCATGCCAAAGAGTCACGCGATAATCCGTTCTTCCTTTATGTCGCGTACACCGCCGCTCACTGGCCGATGCACGCATTGCCCGAAGACATCAAAAAGTACAAAGGAAAATACGACGGCGGCTTTACACCGATTCGTGAGCAACGATTGAAACGACTGAAAGAAATCGGACTGCTCGATTCAACGACGGAACTGTCGCCCGGATCGGACGATTGGGAGCAGGTCAAAGATAAAGCGTGGGAAATCCGAAACATGGAAGTCTACGCCGCGATGATCGACAGCATGGACCAGGGCATCGGCCGCATCGTGGACGAGATCCAGCGGCAGGGAAAACTGGACAACACGTTGATCATGTTTTTGCAAGACAACGGCGGCTGCGCGGAAGGATTCGGCCGCTACACACCCAAGAATGGCTACCGGACCGATTACAAACCACTCGGACGTGACGGATTGCAAACCAAGATTTGGCCACCGATGCAGACGCGCGATGGCCGGCCGCTGCGAGTCGGCCCCGGTGTCATGGCTGGCCCGGAAGACACATTCATCGGATACGGCCGCGGATGGGCAAACGTCTCCAACACGCCGTTTCGCGAGTACAAGCATTTCACGCACGAAGGCGGAATCTCCACACCTTTGATCATTCATTGGCCCAAGGGCATGGCCAAAGTTCGCCAAGGAAAACTCGAACGCCAGCCGGGACATCTTATCGACATCATGGCGACCTGCGTCGATGTCGGTGGAGTTGAGTTTCCAAAGAAGTATTTTGAGCACGACATCATCCCGCTCGAAGGCGTCAGCCTAAAGCCAACACTGTCGGGCAAATCGCTGGCCCGAAAAGACGCGCTGTATTTTGAACATCATCTCAACTGCGCAATCCGTGACGGCGATTGGAAGCTGGTGCGAAAAGGACAAACCGGCAAACAGTCCAAGCTGTTCGCTTGGGAGTTGTTCAACATGTGTGACGACCGATCCGAACTGCATGATCTTGCTAAGCAGCACCCAGACAAAGTTCGACAGCTCTCCGCTAAATGGGAAGCCTGGGCAGTGCGTGCTAATGTGAAACCCTGGCCCTGGAAAATCGTATCCGAGCAATGAGTGCTAAGATACACACTTTGAACCTGTGGGAAATCAATATGTACCGAAAGAACTCGACTTCGTTCATCTTTTTTGCAATGACATTCATCTCGTGGGTCGGGCTCCAGGCGGCTCCTCCTAAGAAACTGGCGAGCCCTGTCGTAACGAAGAGCACTCCGAAACATCGCACGCCGATCGAAGTTGACATCACCGGGGCGAAGCAACTTTTTCTCGAAGTCACCGATGGTGGCGATGGCACGTCGTATGATTGGGCCGACTGGATCGAGCCGCGTCTGATCGGCAAGGACGGCGAAAAGAAGTTGACCGACCTGAAGTGGAAACGCCTCAATGGTCGCGCGAACGTTGGCAAGAATCAAGGTGGCGGTCCGCTGAAAGTCGGCGGCGATCTAATCAACCACGGCATCGGCACGCACGCCCGATCGCTGATTGTTTACGATCTGCCCGAAGGTTACACGCTGTTTCGAGCCGAGGGTGGTCTAGACAACGGTGGCACGGATCAGGCGAACAGCCGGACCAGCGTTCAGTTTCGCGTTTCGACGTCGGCCAATTCGCATTTTGTCGAGCCGCTGAACGTCAAGTTGCTCGAGGGCTTCGAGGCAGAACGGATTTATTCGGCAGGCGTTGGTGAGATCGGCTCGTGGGTCGCGCTGGGCGTCGACGGCAACAGCCTAATTGCCTCGGACCGTCAAGGGCCAATGTACCGCATCGTGCCACCGCCGATCGGCAGTGGAGAACAGGCCAAAATCGAAAAGATGGAAGTCGAGGTCGGTCACGCCAACGGACTGTTGAAAGCGTTCGGAAGCTTGTACGTCGTCGGCAAAGGATTCGGCGGGCAAGGCGGCAAGTCGGGCTTGTTCCGGCTGACCGATACGACCGACGACGGCAAATACGACAGCGCTGAGTTCCTGATGAAGCTGGCCGTGGGCAGCGACCATCACGCACACGCCGTGATCCTCAGCCCGAATCGCGATCGGCTCTATATTCTGTGCGGTAACAGCACCAATCCGCCCGACGAACTGGCGGCCCGTCACATCCAACACCAAGCCGAAGATCAACTGCTACCTCGCAGCACTTACTATGGCCACAACACAGGCCGCAAAGCACCGGGCGGATTCGTCGTGACGTGCAAACCTGATGGAACGGATCGCCGTTTCTTGTGCGCGGGCTTTCGCAATCCCTATGACATCGCCTTGAACAACGACGGCGAGTTGTTCACGTTCGACGCCGACATG
The DNA here is from genome assembly GCA_964343305.1 of uncultured Pirellulaceae bacterium. Lineage (GTDB taxonomy): Bacteria > Planctomycetota > Planctomycetia > Pirellulales > Pirellulaceae > CAYFJO01. Next base: position 17,675 of record CAYFJO010000081.1, read on the forward strand.
GAATATGACATCGGCGGACCGTGGTATCGCCCGACTCGCGTGAATCACTGCGTTAGCGGTGGCGAATTCGGCTGGCGTTGGGGCGCGGGCAAGTGGCCAACCTATTACACAGATACGGTCGGCGCGGTGGTCGACATTGGCCGCGGCAGCCCAACCGGAGTTGTGTTTGGCTACGGCGCAAAGTTCCCCACCAAATACCAAGACGCTCTGTTCATATGCGACTGGACGTATGGTCGAATCATGGCCGTGCACCTGGAAGAACATGGCGCGACGTACGGCGGAAATTTCGAGGAATTTGTTGCTGGGCGCGGCTTGCCAGTCAGCGACATTGTAATTCATCCAACCGACGGTGCGATGTATTTCATTGTCGGCGGCCGGAGAAATCCGACGTCGCTGCTCCGGGTCGTTTACACAGGCACGGAGTCGACGGAGCACTCGGAAGACGAAACAGAAGACACTCCAGAACGTAAGCTTCGTCGGTTGCGAAAACAGTTGGAAGCATATCACGGAAATGCTTCGCCGGAAGCGATCGACGTTGCTTGGCCTCATTTGGCGCACGACGATCGCGCGGTGCGCTACGCCGCTCGAACCGTTCTCGAACATCAACCGGCCGACTCATGGCGTGAACGAGCGTTGTCCGAAACCAGGCCGCTGGCTGTGATCGAAGCCATGACCGCGCTGGCTCGCGTTGATGACGCGAAGCACAAAGATGCTGTCCTCAAAACGCTAAACCTGCTCAACTTCAATTCGTTGCCACGCATGCAGCAACTCGGACTCCTTCGCGCTTATGAGTTGACGTTCATTCGAATGAACGGCTCGAATGACGCGACAACACAGCATTTGATCAAGTATCTGTCACCGCATTTCCCCAGCAACGACATCGCGCTCGATCGAGAATTGTGTCAGGTGCTGTTGTATTTGAATGCACCCGGCACGGTCGCCAAGTCGGTGCAAAAACTGGTCAACGCCGAGACGCAAGCCGAGCAGATGTTCTATACGTATCACCTGCGAACGATCGCCGGCGGCTGGAGCGACCAGGATTTGACAACGTATTTCCAGTGGATCGTGCAAGCCGACGCCCATTCCGGCGACTACATCGGCGGCGGGCACTTCAAGAACTTTCTGAAGATGGTGCGGCAAGAGTCTGAAAAGCGATTGAAGCCAGAGCAGACGCAACTCGTGAAGAAGATCATGGACACCAAGCCCGAGCCGCCGGCGATTGCGAAACTCGAACCTCGCGAAGTCGTAAAGAAATGGACGGTCGAAGATTTGAAACCGGCGCTCGTCGAGGTCGAAGCCAACCGATCATTCCTACGCGGCAAGCGACTCTATACCGCCATGTGTTCCAAGTGCCATTTGTTCGGCGGCAAGGGCGGCGCGCTGGGACCGGACTTAACTTCCGTGGGCAACAAATTGAAGCCCGCCGCGCTGTTGACCGAAATCATCGAGCCGTCGAAAGTGCTATCGGACCAACACGCGTCGGTGATCCTGCAGCTCGAAAGCGGCAAGATTGTCACCGGTCGCGAAGTCGGCGGAGACGAGAAAACGCTCAAGCTGGTCGTCGATCCGGAGCGGTTGGATCAAGTCGTCGAGATTCAAAAGTCCGACATCGTGGCGCGAAAAAAGTCGCCGGTATCTTTGATGCCGCTGGGCATGTTGAACACGCTCGAAGCACAAGAGATTTTGGACTTAATGGCCTACGTATCGGCCGCCGGTCAAAGTAACGGCAAAGCGTTCCAACAGTAACCGGGCGCGAATACCGCGGAAGAATGCAAAATGGAACCTGGTGCTTTGTCAACTTTCAATTTTGGGATCGTGTGCCACTGGCTCTGTCAGTGCAAATCCTGATGGTGTTAGTACTTGCGAAGCACTGGCAGAGCCAGTGGCACCCCAACTTTCTACTTTGACAAAGCGCTAGCGTTAAGACCCGTCGTTTGGCGGACGCGAAGCGATGTTTTACGAGACCTGATTCACGGCCTTGTCCAAAGCCGCATTTTTCTAGGCACATGGCATCGTGCGTGGTTTGTGCTACGAAGTTCAACTGTGACAGATTACAATCGTTACATGAACACGCTTCCTCGAATCCTCGTCACTTGCCTTCTGTTGGCGCCGATTACGGCCGCGGCGGACGATGTCTTTTTGCGAACCTATTGTGTCGCTTGTCACGGGCCGAAAGAACAGGAGTCCGACTTGCGGCTCGATACGACCAATCGCCTCAAGGGCGACGCATTGGCCGCTCGTTGGCACAAAATCCGGCGGATGATCGAAGAGCGAGAGATGCCGCCCCAGGACGCCCCTCAGCCGGACGAAGTTGCGAGATCGCGATTTCTTAAGTGGATTCAGGAGACTTACGGCGAAGCCACGTTCAAGCGAGGCGACCACTGGGCATTCCAACCAATCGTTCGTCACGAGATCCCCAGCGACGTTGGACAGCACTCAAATCCGATCGACGCGTTTGTCCGTTCGAAACTCAAGCAAAGCAAACTCCAGACATCTCCGCCCGCCGAGCGGCGCACGTTGATTCGCCGCGTCACGCTCGACTTGACCGGTCTGCCGCCGACGCTCAAACAGGTACAAGAGTTCGTCAAGGATCCCAGCGATGTAGACGTCGCCTTCGCGCGCGTCGTCGATCGGCTGTTACGTTCTCCGCAGTACGGCGAGCGATGGGCGCAGCATTGGCTGGACGTGATTCGCTGGGCCGAGACCGTCGGCTTCGAAACCAACCTCGAGCGTACCAACGCCTGGCACTATCGCGATTGGGTCATCGATTCGTTGAACGAAGACAAGCCGTACGATCGTTTTATCTTCGAGCAACTCGCGGGCGACACGGTCGCCGAAGACGCGGCCCTTGGATTTGCGGTCGCGGGACCCGCGAATCTTCCCGGCCAGATCGGTCGCGATACGGAAGCGATGCGACAGGCCCGACAGGACGAACTCGACGAAGTCATCCGCACGGTGAGCCAAAGTTTGTTTGGCCTGACAATTGGCTGCGCTCGATGTCACGATCACAAATTCGATCCAATCCGCCAGCGCGACTACTATGCCATGCAAGCGACCTTTGCCGGTTTGTCGTACGGCTATCGTCGATTGCGCGGCGAACAAAATGATCAATGGGCCGCACAGGTGCCAAAGCTCCTTGAAGAGTTGGAACGACTGCGACAAGAACTTTACAAAGTGCAAAACCAATTTCAATTACATACGGCGCTGCGCTCCATCGAAACCGAGACATTTGCTCCGCTCCAGGCAGATGCCGTGCGAATGGAAATCGCCGCGACGTGCAGCCGGGCGGCGTCGCTTTATGAGTTTCAACTCTGGTCAAATACGACGTCGATCAACGTCGCTCTCGCATCGGAAGGAGCGAAGCCATCGGCTTCCAGCTTTGCGTTGGCAAATCAAACGCGGCATTTCGACAACCTCATCGATGGCTCGGTCGATAAACGACAGGCGTTTCCTTGGGCCGCCGCTCAGCCAGGTCCCGCGTGGATACAAATCGATCTTTCTTCACCCGCGAGAGTCGATCGTGTCGTTTGGTATTCGGGTTCGAGCACGCCGGCCAGTTACGAAATCAAAGTCCACGACGTGTTGTCCGGCAAGTGGAAAACGGTAGCGGATACACACGGTCGTGTGCCGCGAGTGGACGATCTGCGTGCCGCCAAAGATGTGAAGATTAAGAACTTGTCCGCAGAGCAAGTTGATTCTCTGATGAAGTTGCTCGCCAAGATTCGCGCGACCCAGGCTGAGTTAACTCGACTATCAAACGGGCCGCAGGTTTACGCGGCACGTTTTGAGGAAGGCCCCGCGCTAACGTATTTGCTCAAGCGTGGCGATCCAATGCAACGAGCGGGCGTTGTTGCGCCTGGCGTTCCGAGTTTCTTGAACGACCGAGTTGCGCAGGGAGTTTCTGAACGCGAGTTAGAACGCCGGCTCGCACTCGTTCGGCATTTGACTCGGCCCGATCATCCGCTGACGTCACGAGTGATGGTCAATCGTGTTTGGCAACATCATTTCGGCGTCGGGTTGGTCGAGACGCCGTCGGATTTTGGCAGAATGGGAGCCCGGCCGTCGCATCCCAAGCTCCTGGATTGGCTGGCGACGGAGTTCGTCGCCAATGGCTGGTCGCTGAAGAAGTTGCATCGGTTGATCGTCATGTCACAGGCCTACCGGCAATCGAGCCGTCCGCGGGACGACGCCATGGCAATCGATGCCGAGTCTCGTCTGTTGTGGCGATTTCGACCTCGCCGATTAAATGCCGAGGCGATTCGCGATTCGATCCTTGCGGTGAGCGGCAAGTTGAACACCGAGATGCATGGTCGGGGCTTCGATTTCTTTGACCGCCGAGGCGGATTGTCCGATTACACGCCGAAAGAGACGTTCGACAAGAGCGGTTGGCGTCGCATGATCTACGCACACAAAATCCGCATGGAGTCGGTCGACATCTTCGGCGCGTTCGATTGTCCGGACGCGGGACAGATGACGCCGCGACGTCCGCAGTCGATCACACCGATCCAGTCGCTTGGTCTGTTTAACAGTCCGTTTGCCAATCGCCAAGCTGCGTTTCTTGCTGAACGCGTTCGTGGTGAAACGTCGAACGACCTGGGCCAGTGCGTAGACCGGGCGTTCGAGTTGGCTCTCGCTCGCCGTCCTGACGAGACTGAGCGTGCACGAATGATCGAGCTTGCGAAGGCCCACGGGCTGGACCAAGTTTGTCGAGTGATCTTTAATTCCAGTGAGTTTGTCTTCCTACACTGACCCATCCGTTTAACGCTGAGCCGGCAGGCGACGGCAATTCGCGCTCAAGCCGTCGCCTGCCGGCTCGGCGTTAAACAAGAAGATACAACGATGAACAAGATCTATTCTCGCCGCCAATTTCTCGCACACGGCCAGGCCGGCTTGTCGTCGATCGCGTTGGCTGCGATTCTGGCCGGCGATGCTCGCAGCGAATCGCCCAAAGTCGACCTCGCTCGCCCCTATGCGGTGCGTTCGCCGCACTTCGCGCCAAAAGCGACGCGCGTGATCGAGATATTCTGTTCGGGCGCGCTCAGCCACGTTGACACATTCGATTACAAGCCGGAGTTGGTGAAACGACACGGACAGCCGTTGCCTGGCAACGAGAAACTCGTCTCCTTTCAAGGGCCCAACGGCAATCTGACGAAGCCGTTGTGGAAGTTTCGACCGCGCGGCGAGAGTGGCAAGATGACTTCGGACCTGCTGCCGCACATCGGCGGTTTGGCGGACGAAATCTGTTTTTTCCACTCGCTGACGAACAAATCGAACACACACGGTCCGGCCGAAAACGTGCTCAACACCGGCTTCGCTTTCGACGGGTTCCCCAGCATGGGAGCCTGGATTAACTTTGCACTCGGTTCGGAGAATCAAAACCTGCCGGCATTCGTCGCGATCGAGGACCCGCGTGGTATGCCGCAATCGGGTCCGAACAACTGGGCCAGCGGTTTTCTGCCGGCCGCATTTCAAGGAACCGCTTTCAGCACAACCAAGCCGATACGTTATCTCAATCGCCCCGATTCGATTTCGGCCGAAACAGATCAGGCGGCGCGCGAGGCGTTGCGGTTTTTGGAGAGCGAAAACCAGAATCGTTTTCCCGGAGACGCGAATCTTTCCGCGCGTCTTGCCAGTTACGAACTTGCTGCCCGCATGCAATTGTCCGTGCCTGGTGTTGTGAACTTGAAAAAGGAATCCGAAACAACGTTCCGCATGTACGGGGCCGACAGCGACAAAAAGGTGAAAGCCGACTTCGCTCGCAATTGCATTCTCGCGCGACGGCTGATCGAACAGGGAGTTCGTTTTGTTCAGGTCTTCAACGGTGCCTATGCGTCCGGGGGCCGCATCAATTGGGACGGGCACAGCCGACTGAAGGAGCAATACGACGTGCATGGCGAGATTCTCGATCAGCCGGTTGCCGGACTGTTAAAAGACTTGAAGCAACGCGGCCTGCTCGAATCAACACTGGTTATCTTCGCGACCGAGTTCGGGCGAATGCCCATGTTTCAGGCGGGAACGTACGGACGCGATCACAATCCCAACGGTTTTACATGCTGGTTGGCTGGCGCGGGCGTTAGGAAGGGCTTCAGTTACGGAGCAACCGATGATTTCGGATTTCGTGCCGAGCAAGACCGCATCACGCCGCACGATTTTCACGCCACAATCCTGCATCTGCTGGGGCTGAAACACGATAAACTCACGTACTACCACAATGGCATCCAACGCCGCTTGACCGATGTGCACGGGTGTGTGATTAAGGAAATATTGGCATGAAGGGCTTGTTTGTTTCGTTCCTGACGATTGTTTGTTGTTCGCTCGCGGGTGGATTTGCACCGAATTCATCTGGCGCGGAAACTCGTTCGCAACGAGTCGACATCCACGTTGATGGCGGGTATCCGATTGCTGGCGAACGCAGCCGATTTGCCGTCTCGCCACAAGGTGACATTTTCTTTACCTACACGCTGGCCGCCGGTGACTTTTCATGTAAGCCGCTTGGTCACATCAATCAGGCTGGCAAAATTCGGATGTCGGCGATCGATAGCGAGTCGACGTGGAATGTCGAGGGCTGGGCGACGTATGGTTTTCCCTTCGACCTGGCATGCGATGGCGACGGCGCTCTGCACGTGGCAACGCGCCATCGTGGGCAACCTTACGGAGTGGATTACTGGCGGCAGGTGGATGGCATCTGGCGGCTGGAATCGTTTGGCGCGGACGTGACCTACGGTGGAAACAATGTTTCCTTGGGACTGCTCCCGGATGGACGTCCTGTGGTTGTGTGCCTGGATCGCAATCGAACGCGTCTGGCTGTGTGGGAGCGTGGCGATGACGGTCACTGGTCCGCAACGCGGCCGCCTGAACTGAGCAATGTCGTCGCAGGCCAGTTTGATCTGGCCGTCCATCAAGATGGAGTCCTTCGAGTTGTTTTCTGCCCAACAAATGGCGGGCCTGTTTGTGCCATGCGCGATGTACAGGGGCAATGGACTTCGCGGCCAATTGCAACGACAGCCATTTCACGGATGATTGCCGCGACGCTCGACGACGCCGGTCAACTGCATGTGTCGTTTGCAGCCGGAGACGCGACCGCTGGTACTCGCGAATTGAACTATGCCACGCTTCCGGCGAATGGCGAGTGGCAAAACAAAGTCGTGGCGAAGTCTGAAGACAATCGTCACGTTGGGCGAGCTGACATCGCCGTCGCAAACGGCCGCGTGGCGATTGCGTGGGAACATGGCATTGGGAAACAATTCGCTCCGAAAGACTACGGCGGCAAAGTTGGCTCGGTGAATCTGACCGTAGTCGGCGATCGTGATCCGGAAACGCATGAGCTTGTCGCAGAAAATGGTGGCCGCCCAGGGCTCGCGCTGTCGCCGGACGGAAACACGGCGTGGGTTGGCGTCTACACGGGAAACGATCACGGCGACGATTTCTATCTGCTGAATTGCCGGCTGGATGATGGCGAGCCGAAGCCGGCGCAAGTTGCGGATGGTGACCCGGCGAGCATGTTTCGCGACGGCTGTCTGAAGGATATTGAATCTGGAAATGCGAAGGCCCAGCGTCGAGGATGGCAACGCGTTGACCTGAGCGGCCTGTTCGTGAAAGACCGTCTCTCACTGATTGCAGGCTTCTTGAGCCACGACGATCCATTTATCCGCAGGGCGGCAGTGCGTGAATTGGCCAGTTCGCCTGGCGAAGTCGGACGCTTCCCGATTTGGCTCGATGGAGTGCTGGATGATCCGTCGACGCTCGTGCGGAAGACGTTTCTTGAAACGTTCGCGGGTGGGAAGCCCGATCAGAAATTTGCACGCCCGATTTTTGAAAAGGCTGTCACTAGCGAAGACGCAATGACCCGGCTGACCGCGGCTGAAATTCTGCGTCAGCATCCCGACTGGGTTCGCCCTGAAGCACTTGCGCTCGCCATGAAGAGCTTCAGCCACGATTTGGACAGCACGAACACTGTCGCAGCCGGCTCGGCCGCGATGGCGCTGGAGCGAATGATCGATGTCGGTCGAACTCGCGAACAATTGCTAGTGCTTTGCAAGACGGGATCTGCATTGCAGCGAGTGCGTGCCGCGCTGATCCTTTTTCGATGCGGGGATGACATCGATTTGTCGAATCTCGGCGAAGTGCCGAAGCAGGACAGCGAACAGGCTCAGTTAGCGTTGTGCGGGTTGCTCGGTCAGTTACGGAGCATCGGTTGCGCGCCGCTGCTAGAACTGGCGTTGCTCAACAAACATGCTTCGGTTCGGACGGCTGCTGTCTACGCCCTGCGGTCCATCGCTCACGTCGCCGAGTTGAAACCCGTCGCAAAGCATCCCAAAGGTTTTGATCTGCTGGCGCTTCGCGCGATCGATCCGTCCAAAACTCACGAACGTGGAATGCATCGAGCCGCGCTTGCCACGCTGGTCGCCGCGCTGCGGCACGGCGATGCCAATGTTCGCCAGAAAGCCTGCGATGCACTGAATCGTATCCGCGCGAAAGCGGCAATACCCGCCATCGAGCGATTGCTGGATGATCCGGATGCTGGCGTGCGATTCGCGGCCCGCGCGGCTGTGGCGACTCTAAACGACCGTCCGTCCGAAGCTCTGATTGACCTCGAACAATGGCAACAGGCGTCGCGTGATCGTCCCGCTCATCGGTTGGGCAATGTTCATCGGAGGCCGACACGGGTCGTCGATGGCGTGGTTCAGGCTGGATCGGATAAGCAATTGCTGATCGACGACCTGGTTATTGAGAAGATGACTGGCTTAAAACGACGCCTTCATCCGTTCGAAAAACATCCGCGCAATCCGGTGTTTCAAGCGCAAATGCCATGGGAAGAGGGTTGGGCCGATCCGTTCATGTCGACGGTGATTTACGATCGCGACGAGCGTAGCTTCAAGATGTGGTACCGCTGTGGCCCGCGACATTCGTTGAAAGGATACGCCGTCTCGGCCGACGGAATTCAATGGCAAAGGCCGAACATCGCCCGATCCCCATGGCAGCAGTTCGAGCAGCACAACCTGCTGGGTTTCGAAGGCCAGATCGCGACGTGGAAAAAGCCCGGCAACAATGTGCAGTTCTTTCCTGATGCGAGTGGAACTGATCGGTATCTATCGCTGTTTTATCAGCCACCAACGTCGGATTACGCAACCAGTCGTTCGGCCGATGGCGTCATCTGGGAACCACCTCAATCCGTACGCCACGCCCACGGCGACGTCGTCTCGCTGATCTGGGATCCGGGGCGCGAGCAATACTTGTTTTTTCCAAAATACAACCGCCAAAACCAAGGCTTCGTGCGTCGCAGTTTCGCCGCGACCACGTTGAAGAATCTGGACGCGCCGTTTCCCGCGACGTTTCCTTTCCTCGCGGAACATCGGGACGACTCCCGCGTCGCCAACGATGCTTGTCGAGCGTATGGAAGTTTGCTGCCTGATACTTTGCGATTGCCCGAGTTTCACAGTGAGATCTATTCCGTCACGGCCATTCCCTATGAAGGGATTGTTGTGGCGTTGTACGATTTGTGGCCGGTGGTCGGCAGCCGCGAAGGTCCCCTGGACATGCCGATGAAAGTCAGCCGCGACATGAGGACATGGCACGACGTGGATTATCCGCGACGGGCGCTGTCGATTGGCAGGTTCGGCGAATGGGATTCCGGCATGGTCTACGGCGGCAACACGATGCTGGTCGTGGACGATCAGATTCGGTTGTACTACCTGGGCGCGAACATGGGACATTGCACCAAGGTTCTGCCAACGACCAAATCGTATCATGCCCTCGGCGTTGGCCTGGCGACATTGCGATTAGATGGATTTGCTTCGCTCCAGCCGGAATCGGCAATGGGCGAAGTCACGACCAGGCTGCTCAGCGTCAAAGGAAACCGTTTGCAGATTAATGGCCGTTGTCGTGAAGGCGGATGGATCAAAGTCGAACTGCTCGATTCCGCGGGCAAGCCGCTACCGGGCTTTGCGCTGGACGATTGCAATGCGTTTGAAGGCGATTCGATTCGCCACGCGATGACGTGGCAAGCCAATGCTAACGTGTCCTGTCCGTCCAAACCGATTCGCCTGCGAATTGTGCTGTCGTCCGCCGAATTGTTCGCCTTTCAGTTTGTGTCCGATCGAGACGACAGCTAGATTACTTGTCCGCGCGCAAGTGCTGATCCAAAAACTCGAATGCGGCCTGGCGTGCCGTGGGTGAAAAATCGTGCGGGCTTTCGGGATATATCGCCTGCAAATGGGCGTCTTGGCCCAACAATTCGTAAATCGGACGGGCTGACTTGATCACATCCTGAACTCCGGTCACATCGAAATCACGATCGCCCGTCGCGGCACACGCAAGAAACGGCCGCGGCGCGAACGTGGTGACGATTTCGTTAAAGTCAAACGGCACACGGTTGGCGTCATTCTTGAAGACCGTCGCGATGCGCGGCATGTACCTTGGCCCTGTCCAGCTCGGTACGTCGTCCTTTTGGAACGTTGTAAATCCGCAACTGGAAACGATCACCTTCAATCGCGGCTCGAACGCCGCGGTGAACATCGCGTTGTGTCCGCCAAGCGAATGACCGATGACGCCAATGCGAGTCGCGTCGACTTCGGGCAACGACTGCAGCAGATCGACCGCGCGGACATTGTCCCAAATGGCCTTCATCGTGCCGCTGACATACTCTGGATTCACCGCGAAGTCGAAACGGCTCTCGCCCATCGTCGGGTAATCGGGAGCGAGCGTGACATACCCTCGCTGTGCCAATTCCAGCGCGTAATGCATGTTCTGTTTGCCAGACAATCCGACGGGCTCGTCCTTTCCCGGTCGAACGGTTTGGTGCAGGCAAAGCATCGCGGGAAGTTTCTTGTTCAACTCTTGTTCGGGAATCAACAGCCACGCCGTCACGCGATCATGCGGGTCGCTTTGATAGGAAACCTTGCGTCTCGTGAGTGAACCGATTTGCTTTTCTTCGATAACTTTGACGTCCAGCGGCACTCGACTCATCACGCTGGGCAAACGGCCCATCACCGATTGCATGTTGTCCAAAATATGCCCACGTCGAACTTGCCAATCCGCCCGGTTTTTGACTTCGTGGCGTTCGCCAGCTCGGTCGTAATGGTAGGTCAAGTCATGATGTTCATCGTAAGAAACGGGAGGGGGCTTCGATTCGAATCGGCCAACTGGAAAACCTTCCTTGTACGAGATTATGAACTCGCCGTTCGCCGTTTTGAAACGAATGTCTTCTCGGCGCTCAAAGTCGCTTGGGCCATTTCGACGAATTGCCTGTGAACTATCAGTGGACAAATACTCCTCCGCGACGCGAAACACGATCTCAGTTCGATTGCCTAATCCGTGGCCGATGCTCGTAAAGACGCTGCCATCAAGATCGTCCTTCGTCAAGAAATGCGGCTCGACGTCCAGTTTAGCCGACTTCATGTTGTCGACCATTTCGCGTGCATCGGCAAACGGGCAAGTGTTATCGCCGGTCCCGTGAACGACAATGACTTTGCTAGACGTGCCAAGTCTTTTCATGGTCACCAAATGATCTGGATGCCCAACAAAACGAATCTCTTGGTGGTCGACGCTCAAATAATTGGGACTCGCGGGATCGCGACTCCAGCGGGCGTTCAACCCCGCGCCGCCGGGCAAGTTGAACGCGATGTCGTGACTCAACTTCTTCATGCCGCACATATCGATGATGCAGGCAAACGTGCGTGGGGCAAGTTTGTTGGCCATCAGTGTCACGTTGCCGCCGCCGGAACCACCTGTACAAAAAATGCGGGCGTCGTCAAAAGGTCGCCCCGCGGAATTCAGGCTGTCCATCACAAACCACAACGCACGCAACGCGTCGAGCGACTGTAAATAGCCACAATCGTACGGCTCCGGGTCTTCGATCGACGCCTTACGACCGCTCTGCAAATAGTTGACGCAAATTGCCACGACATTCAAGCGCTTGGCCAACGTGTTGGGATTGGCCGTGCCCGCGCAGTCCTCGCCACCCCAATTGTGCAGCGTGAGCATGATGCCCGTTTTCTCGTTCACGCGTTCCAGCTTGCCGTCGGGATAGTGGAGCAAGATTTTCACCATGCGAGATCCCGGATGATGAGGCCACGGTTGCGTGGGGATCACGACGTGATCGTTTCGCACCGGAAGGGCCGGCAATTCCCCGCTTGCGTTCGCAAGCCTGCCCATCGTCATCAAAACACAGATCGTGAAAGGTAACATTCTCTTGACAGCGGTCAGGGCCATTTTTTGGTCTGCTTTCGCCTGGCAAACGTTGGGTGTGGCAAACAAGGTAGCCATGTGAAGGACACGAGGGGCGGACGATCGGCCGCCGAAAGTTTTGCTCCAGCTTGAAGTATCTCCAAGACTGATTTTTGCCAAAGAGAACCGTTTCGGCAACCGCGCACACGAAACGAGTTGGCAGCCCAACTTCGACAAGGCCGCCATTTGGCCAAGAATAGACCACGGCCAGTTAGTAATGTCCGCATACGTCGTTTAACGCCGAGCCGGCAGGCGACGGCTATTCGTGTGCCGTCGCCTACCGGCTCGGCGTTAAACGAGGAAATCTTCTACTGGCCGCGGCATATCAGCGATTTGGGCATTTGTCATTGGGGTCAACTACTGCTGAATTAGGCATCGAGATTAGACAATCCACGGAAACTTGGAGTGTAAGTGAGGCACACAGTACGTTTGTATCTCGATGCCGTTTGGGCTGTGGCTGAGCAAGTGCCGGTAGCCCAGCAGGTGTTTGAAAAATCTAAAAAGGATTTCCACCGTCCACCTTTCGGCATACAACAGCACGATGATTTCCGCCGGCGCGTCCAAGAGGTTCGTCGCGATCCGCAGCACGCCGTCGCTGTCGGGGCCCGTGGAGGAGCTTTGGTATTTGCCGCGGCTGGTGTGCGGCGGACACTTCACGCAGACCAGCCGAATCTTGTGGTCCGGACGAGCAGCCGCTTTGCCACTCTGGCCGATCAACACGATCTGGTCGCTAAGCACGCCGGCCGCTTGATCCGCCGCGGTCAACTCGCGCGACTCGACGACTTCATACGCGCTGTGAATATGGGGTCTCACCCCAACAACACGACGCATTTCCCCGCAGCCGGACTATCATCTAGAATACCTCTAAGCGGTCGGACTAACTCCCCTCACCGCCCCAAAGTCGTCACGCAGTGTGCGACAAAGCTCAACGCACGATCTATGCGTGTTCATCCTAAACTCGCATAGATCGCAACTCGTTAGCCCGCAGAGAGATCGTGTATGCCATCGCTGATCTGTTCGTCGCGATACACAGTTGACTCACAGATCCTGCGAAAGACAGCTCAAGACCTCGGCTGGGAGACCCTCCGTCTCGACGGCAACACCATTCCCGATTGGTTCGACCCGCCTGACGACCAAATCGCGTTGTTCTACACCGCTCCACATGCCTTCGACATCGCAAGGCAACTTGGGTGTCAACTCATCGGCTGTAATCCCGATTGGACCTGCAATCTCCCGTCTGAGTTCCTGCTTCGCGAATTGCGTCAAACGTCGCTGAAAGAAGCACTTTCGCAAGTCAAAGGCCAATTCGTAAAGCACTCAGTCAGCAAAGCGTTTCCTGCCAAAATCTACGACGCCGATTCACTCGCTGAAGCCACTCCTGCAATTCACCCCGATTCGCTCGTTCACATTGGCGAGCCTGTCACGTGGACTCACGAGTTTCGTTGCTTCGTCGCAAATCAATCGGTTCAGGCAGTTAGTCCCTACGTTTATTATGGCGAGATCGTTGCCGATTACGATTCGTTTCCCGTTGTCCCGACATCAGAGTTAGAACAAGTCCACACATTTGCCCGTCAGGTGATCCAACATCCCAATGTTGCGACTCCTCCTGCGTTCGTTCTCGATGTGGGCGTCATTGCCGATCGTGGCTGGGCCGTTGTTGAGTGCAACGAGTGCTGGGCATCAGGTATTTATGCGTGTGATCCAGCAAATGTTCTTCAAACTTTGCTATGCGGCTCGGCTCCAACTGGTACAATCCAAACACAATGGGATTTCTCCCAACACTATTCGCAAGCGTGCCCCGTAAGAGCGTGCTAACAACTGAGAATTTGACTTCGCGTCGAGCGTGGTTTGGGGTTGGATCTGGTTGAGGTTGTTTCGTTGATCGCCGCTTGGCAGCGAAGACGGGCAGCCGAAGCTCAAATTCTGTGTTCAAGGAGCCCGTGTTTTG
>CAYFJO010000082.1:0-31770 GCA_964343305.1 uncultured Pirellulaceae bacterium
GACCAGCATTTCAGCGTCCACCCCGCGACCGACCTCCGTAAAGTCGATCTTGTTCCAATCGTTGTTGTCCATCCAATCGATCACTTCGTCGTGGCGAATGAGTTGAATTCCCTTCACCTCCGATTTCAACGTCATGCCAAGATTGCGGGCCATCAATTCGGATGCGCGATCCAAGCCGTAAATGGGAGCATCGGATACGCAAACGATTGCGACGCGCTTGCCCTTGAGTCCTTTGAATTCGGCGGGAACCGTCTCACCTTTGAGAACCCACATGATTTGAGCGGGAATTCCAAAGATGCAGCCAGGCGATGATAGCATGACGCAAACGAGTAAGAATGCCGCCCCAAGACGAAGATTCATAAGGTATTTCATTTTGCTTCCGTGCCCGATCCGGAGGTCGGATCGCTCTGTTCCGTAAAGTAGTGTGAAACTACTTCGTCAGGCGTAAAATCGAATCATCCAATGCACGATTGTCACCACTACGATCGTCAAACCGACGACGAGAACGATCTTGTCGTTCGGCGGCTCGACGAACCAGCGTCCCAACAAAGCCGAAACAATCGTCCACGGTGCGATGAAGATTGAACAAACTGCAAGCATCGCACCACCGGCATTCGCCTTGATTGCTCCGACAATCTGCCCTCGAACGATATGAGACCACGAGGTCGTCATGCCACAAGAAGGACAGGGTCTATTAAACCAGACTTCGAATGAACAAGGGGGAAATCCCAGTTGTTGATGAGTCCCCTTTCCCGACGGACTTGGCTCCAGCACGCGGGCTGTTACCAACAGTATGAGCAACCCAACTCCCACGATCGCCAACAGCCATCGAAAGAACCGAGGGAATCTGGCACACGAAGGTGAATAATGTTGCTTCACTACAAAGACGAGAAAGGTGCGGGAGAATAGAAAAATTCACCATCTGGGACAAGATGGATTACGTTCCGGACCACTCAAAACAACGGGAAATCAAACGCTCACCCAAGCTAGCAACCACGACACTACTCGCTCGCCCAATAGTCGATCACAAGCACTTTTTCCAGGTGTGGCTTCAAGATCGAAACGAACTCTTGGTGAGCGGCATGCGGCAAATAGATCTCCCGGTCTTTTTCTGTGCGAAACGTCACGAGAAAACAATGAGTCAGCCCGTCATTCAATTCCTCTGGACTGTTGTTTTTTCCCCATTCGAAGCTATGAATCGCGTCAATTTTCTTGGGCAGTTCTGCGAAGGCCTTTTCGATTCGTTGCACGTCTTTCTCGGATGACGATTCTTTGAATTGGAACATCACAACGTGCCGCAATAGTCTGGACTTCTTTTCTCCCTTCTCGGCGGCGACAGCAGAAGACGGGGCGACGCCCAACGCGAACGCGAAAAGTACGACACAAACGAACAGTTTTACACGTTTCATGACTCATTCCTCATCGATGCAGTAAACTTCAATTCTCGCTGTCCATGATTTTAGTCTTCCGACCCCGTTGAATTCAAATAGGGCTTGTTCGATGATGGGTACGAAATTCCAAGGAATTCGCGATGAAAATCAACCATGAACGATTGAGAACTTTGATTGGCGAGATTTTTTTGGGTGCTGGATGTGGCTCCGACGAGGCAAACTGCATTGCCAATCACCTCGTGCTAGCGAACCTATCGGGCCACGATTCGCACGGTGTGATTCGAACTCCGATTTATGTCGGTTGGAGAAATGTCGGCAAAGTGTTCGCGAATCGCGAAGCCAAGGTGCTGTTCGAAAACGACTCGATGGCTCTGGTCGACGGCCAACTTGGATTCGGCCAATGGATCGGTCAGCAAGCAACGAACCTTGGCATTCGAAAGTGCCGGGAACAAGGCGTCGCAGTGATCGCGTTGCAGCAAAGCGGCCATCTCGGACGCATCGGGCATTGGGCCGAGATGGCGATCGACGCGGGATTCGTTTCGCTGAACTTTGTCAACACAAGCGGACTCGGCATGCACGTGGTGCCGGTCGGCGGCATTGATAGCCGGCTGTCGATCAATCCCGTCACGCTTGGAATCCCCACACAAACCGACACGCCTATTGTGCTGGACATTGCCGCCGCGATGACCGCCGAAGGGAAACTCAAAGTGGCCCGCAATAAGGGCGTGCCCGTGCCGGAAGGATGGATCATCGATGCGGATGGAAACTCAACGACTGACCCCAATGATTTTTATGGCCCGCCGTTTGGTGCGATCCTGCCCTTCGGTGGTCACAAAGGATACGGGTTGGGATTGGTAACGGAGTTACTTGCCGGCGCAATCACTGGCAGCGGATGCAGTGCGACTGGCAAGGATCGATTAGAGCAAGGCATGCTGTCGATCCTGATCGACCCGGCAAGACTGCAATCCAGCGATGGCGTCTTTGGTGAAGTCCAACGCTATATCGAATTCGTCAAGTCGTCGCGGCCAACCGAATCCGGTGGCGAAGTGCTTGTCCCGGGCGAAATCGAACAACGCAACCGCAACCAGCGCATGCGCGACGGTGTCGACTTGGATGAAAAGACGTGGGGACAAATCGTGGAAACGGCACAGCAGTGTAACGTCTCGCAAGATGTGATTGATGCTGCATCTACTTAATGGTGGCAAGAAGCCACCAATCTTTTTACAAAATCAAAATGGAAAAATCTCTTGACAGAAAGATCGAACGCATCCTGGCCGATCAATCGTGCAACGATTTTATTCTCGCCGATGCGAAAGACGGTGACATGGGCTTCGGTATTGCATGTCCGGGCGAGCGAGGAAGACTAGCCGACGGCACGACACAATATCGGTCGCTCGAAGAGTATCGCCAGGCAATGCGCGATATCACCAAGCAGGCTCTCATCGACATCATGTTGATCAGTGCCAGCACGAACGAAATCCTGACGATCGAAGAAAGGTTGTTCGACAACAGCCCGGTGACTCCAGCCGCTCGCGCGAACGACACGTCGGACATTTGGCTTGGTCTCAGCGGGGATTATTCGTCCCAGCCTTCGTTGCCGTTTCGCACTGCGACAATCGAACATATTCAATGTGGGCACCTTCACTGCGCCCCTGATGAATTGAATGTCAGTGCCGATCTAGGTCTGTTCTCGATCACACTGAACAACGATGCTGAACGGGATCGCGAATCGCTGGGCGACTATCGCCACTTTCGCATCGAGGCCGAACAACGAGGCTTCCGGCATTTTTTGGAAGTCTTTGCTCCTAACGCATTGGGTGACGAGTCGCCGGCAGACATCGGCCGATTTGTTAACGATCATATTGCCCGCTGTTTAGCCGGTGTCACCAAGTCGAGCCGTCCGCTGTTTCTCAAGATGCCGTATTTCGGACCCGCCGCGATGGAAGCGTTGGTCAACTACGATCCAACACTCATTCCCGGCATCCTTGGCGGGTCCGCAGGCACCACGCACGATGCATTTTATATGCTATGGGAAGCAAAGAAGTACGGCGCACGCGCTGCCTTGTTCGGTCGCAAGATCAACAACGCCGAACATCAATTGACGTTCGTCCAGTTCTTGCGATACCTGGCCGATGGCGAGATCGAACCTGAAGAAGCAGTGCGTGCCTATCATGGCGAACTGGGCAAACTCGGCATCGAACCAAATCGGCCGCTGGACAAAGATCTGCAACTGACCCAATTCGAAACGTAGCGAGCCATGTACGACTGCGTTGTCTGCGGCACGTGTTGTGTCGATTTGATCCTGACTCCGATGCCGCTTAGTGAACCATTTGGGTCCGATGCCACCAGATCGTTGAACGAAATCCGCACAATGACAGGGGGCATCGTATCGAACGCGGGTGGAGCAATGGGGCGGCTAGGTCTCAACGTCGCGGCATTGACGCTGGTCGGCCAAGACCATTGGGCGTCGATCTTGCTTGATGAACTTGAGTCGAACCATGTGGACATCTCGCATGTTGCGATGTGTGCCGATGGCTCATCGAGCGTGACAGCCGTGTTGATTGACCAGCAGCGTGAACACAGCTTTGCCTATCACGCGGGTGCGATGGATTTGATGGATGCCGAGTTGTTCTACGCGAACATCGACCTGTTTGCAAAGTGCCGTATCGCGATGATTGGCTACTACGGTTTGAAGCCGCAATTTGATGAGCAACTTCCCGAACTGTTGCCGCACATCCGTGAACAAGGATGTCAAGTTGCGATGGATGTCGCAGGTGGTGGCGGTTCGATGCAGCCGCTGGATCGAATCCTGCCGTACCTCGACTACTACGTGCCAAGTCTCAGCGAAGCATCTCGACAGACCGGACAATCCGAGCCTGCTGACATGTTGACGGTCTATCGCGACCACGGCGCGACGGGATTGCTTGGCATCAAACTCGGCGACCAAGGTGCATTGCTGAGTCCCGCGAGTGACGCCGACCACATCGTCGTTTCACCGGTTCCACCACCCGGGCCCATCGTCGATACGACCGGAGCGGGCGACTGTTTCTTTGCCGGTTTGCTAGCAGGATTGTTGCGCGACATGAGTCTCGAGAAGGCTGGTCGACTTGGTGCCGCCGCCGGTGCGTGTTGTATTACGGATTACGCTGGCACGGCAGGCGTGCGCGATTTCGACGAAACTTGTCGATTAGCGGGGCTGTAATTCACTTCCTACGGCCTTCGGTTAAGAATCTCTGAGCCGCTCGGTTTACGATCAAAGCCGAAATGTCTAAGTTGGAGAGCTATGCAATACAACCATGTCTGCATCGAGTCGTTCGGATACACGCTGCCGGACGAAATCGTCACTTCGGAAGAGATCGAGCAGTGCCTGGCGCCCTTATACGAGCGACTGCGACTGCCCGAAGGTCGCTTGGAATTGATGACAGGCATTCGTGAGAGGCGTTTCTGGCACCCTGGCACGTTGCCCAGCGAAAAAAGCGTCGAAAGCGGCGAGAAAGCGATCCGAGCCGCTGGAATCGATCGGTCAGAAATCGGTGCGATGATCCACGGCAGCGTTTGCCGCGATTTTCTCGAACCGGCAACGGCCAGCGGAGTTCATCATCGACTGGGCCTGCCGCGCGATTGCATGATCTACGATGTGTCAAACGCCTGCCTCGGAATCATGAACGGCATGGTGCAGTTGGCGAACATGATCGAGCTTGGTCAGATCCGCGCGGGTTTGGTCGTCGGAAGTGAAGGAAGCCGGCAGCTAGTTGAAACAACCATCGACACTCTCAATCGCGACACGTCGCTGTCCCGCAACGACATCAAGACGGCCATCGCATCGATGACAATTGGCTCGGCAAGCTGCGCGGTGATTCTAACGCATCGCGACATCAGTCAAACCGACAACCGGCTTCTCGCCGTTGCCAGCCGCGCGAACACCGAGTTTCATGATCTGTGCCACAGCGGCCATGATGAAGCGGGCAGCGGCATGACACCGTTGATGCAGACTAACTCGGAAAGACTCATGCACGAAGGTGTCGCCACCGCCGTCGAGACGTTTAAAGAATTCTTGAACGAAACTGGCTGGTCCAACGACGATATTGACAAATCGGTCGGCCACCAGGTGGGTCTGGGACATCGCAAGCTGCTTTTGGACGAACTCGGGATCGACCCGGCGATCGATTACACGACCGTCGAGTGGCTTGGTAACACCGGTTCGGCGGCGCTCCCCGTGACGATGGCAATCGGGCTGGAGCGCGAGTTCATCAAGCCCGGCGATCGCCTCGGCATGTTTGGCATCGGATCGGGCATCAATTGCCTGATGATGGCCGCCGAGTGGCAACGCACGCTTGTGTCATCTAATCTGGACGCGAACGTGCCGGAAGCTATGACCGTGGACGGTTAAGAATCTGAACAGAAGCAAACAAAGCCTTCGTTTGCTTTGTTACCTTCTGTTCAAAAGAATTACGTCATCTTCTGTAGTTCGTACTCTGCCCAAGCGGGTTCAGCAAGAATTCGCGGTGGTGCAACACGTTTCTTCAATTGCTCTGACCACCCAGCAAATTGAAAGAGCGCAAACATGTATAGAAGAACGTAGGCAATCCGCCAACTGAATCCAAAAAGGAATGTTGCGGCGTGCTCTGCCTGAGCGACCTCTCGAATCGCAATCCAAACACTCATCGTCGCAAACGACGAAATCAAAGCGCACAAAACGGACAGCCATCCAAAGACCAGCCCAAACCGCTGTCGGCAGAGCATCGAAACATTGGCCAAGATGCCCAGCAAGGCGAACATCCAACCACAGGTATAGTTCGCCCCGATCCATGCTCCCAAATGATCAAACTGTGCTGGCAGATTCAGTTCTTCGAGCCCCACATACGCGCCTTTCAAACGCACCCACGCGACGAGGGACATGATGATTCCCAGTACGAAAACCACAAACGCGTAGATCGGCGGTTTGTTCGCAGGGGCGTCGTCCACATATTCAATTTCTGGTTGGTCGGTCATCTTTTCAGGCCATTCGTAACAGAGAATCCACCATGTAAGGAGTGGTTATAAACGCCGAGATGTGTTACTTGGAAAAACCTGCAGGCATAACGCGCACGATTATGCTTGCATTATTCGGCTGCGATTGGCCGTGCGCTCGAAAAGACGACTTGCTTTCCATCGGGCGACTATTGCCCACCCAGATTTGCCCCGTCGATCGGTTGGCCTCGGACTGGCAAGCTTCAATCGCAACCCATCACGCGTTGAATCACAACGTTGTCAAAATAGTTAATCGCCATGCCAGCGTCGACGACGATCGATTGGGCGTTGATGCCGGACGAGCGGGGGCTGAGAAGAAAGGCGGCGACGTTGGCGGCTTCTTGAGTTTGGACGGCTTGGCCGCGAGGGATGACTTGCTCGGCATAAAGGTACGAGTCCACGTAGCCTGGAATGCCGGCGGATGCGGATGTTTTGAGCAAGCCCGGCGCGACGGCGTTGAATCGGACTTTGGAAAAGTTGCTGAACGACTTGGCTAGGAACGCAAGCGACGAATCGAGCGCCGCTTTGATGGGGGCCATGAAACCATAATTCTCACTGGCCATTTTTGTTGTCGAAATGGAGATCGTGACGACGGATGCATCATCGGCGAGCAGGTCCTTCATCGCGTTGCAAAGCGACACGAGTGAAAAGCATGAGATGTCGACAGCCCGCAGGAACTGTTCTTTGCCAGTTTCGTGAAATGGCCGCATCTGGCCGTCGTAGTCGGCGAATGCGATCGAGTGGACGATGCCGTTGATTTTGGCGTACTTCGCGGCAACTTCATCTTTGAGCCTCTGGATTTGGTCTTCGTGTTCCACGTCACAAACAAAAACGTCTGAATCACCGAGAAGTTTGGCCGTGCTATTTTTGCGCTCTTCGCTGCGGACGACGTAGGCGACGTTGGCTCCTGCTTCGGTCAGCGTCCGTCCGATGTGGCAGGCAACACTCTTTCGGTTGGCGACGCCGAAGACCAAAATCGTTTTGTTTTCGAGTTGCAGGAAGTCCATCACGTTTCTTATTCCACGGCAGCCATCGCACAGGCGAAATCAAATCGCACAGCCAATTTGCCTTCTACCTTCACTTTGGCTGTGAGAAAAAAAGCGTCCGCCATTCGTTCGTTTAACGTCACGTCCATTTCAATCGTGTCGCCTGGCCGCACCATGTTCTTAAACTTCACGTCGTTCATCCGCGTGGCGACCGGGACATCGCCGCCCCCGGTGATTTGTGCGGACAACAAGATCGCGCCAGCTTGCATCGCACTCTCGCAAAGAATCACGCCAGGAACGAGTGGAAAGTCCGGATAATGCCCTTGAAAGAAATACTCGTCGGCATGAAAAGTCTTTCGACAGACGATTTGGTCGCCGGTTTGTTCGGCGATTTCGTCGACCAACAACATCGGCGGGCGATGAGGGATGGCGGCTTGAATTTGTTCGATGGTCATGCAGGGCCCGCGGAATTCATCAACTGGGCATCGACGTCGTTGGCGACGATCACTCCGTAGTTAATCGCGCCAAGCCAGCCCGACATGATAATGCCAACGCTGCCCGCGTGATACAGGCCCTTGACTTGTTCGGGCAACGCACGGCTGACCGCAAGCCCTTCGAATTTGGTGCCGAAGCTTGCGCCTTCGATGTGCTTTGTGTAGTGCTGGAACGTCAGTGGCGTCGATGCCTCGACGTGGTCGAGCCGCTCACGAATGTTCGGAATGTATTGATCGGCGTGGTCGAGCGTCGTTTCGATGAGGTCGCATTTACTTTCTTCGTATTCACCCTCGGAAAGGTCTTTCCAGTCTTTGTAGCGGGCATTGGTGCTCGATACGACCAAACAGCGGGGACGTCCCTGCGGCCGGCTGCTTGGGTAGTAGAAAGAATAGGTGCGACTGGTAATGTCACGGCTCAACAGCAAGTCCGTGCGAAACAACGGCGCGGTCGAAGTAAAAAACAAATCGCCGGTCGATTCGTCGATTCGTTCGTCGGGTTTCAGCGCCATGTAGACTTGTGTGCTCGAATTATTCAGCCGCACGTCTTTCGTTTCGTCGACGAACTTTTTGTCCAGATGCTCTTCGCCAACGAGTTCCAAGATGGTTGCACGAAGATTGGCGTTGGAAACTACAGCTCGCGCTTTGATCGTGCGACCGTTGACGGTGACGCTATTTACTTGCCCGCGTTCCACGTTGATCTTCTCGACGTCGCAGCGGATGCGGATGTCGACACCGTTTTTGACCAGTTCGTCCTGCATCAACTGAATCAGCCGATCCGTACCGCCTTGGAACGTAAAGACGCCTTTGGACATGAAATTCGAAAACACAATGCCATAAGTAATCGCCGGATCTTCGAGCGTCGAGCCGTTAGCGTACGTGATCGGCTCCATCAACAGCCGGATGACATCTTCGCGGCCCGGGAAAAACTTGTCGAACAACTCGCGGGTCGTCATCTTCTGGTCGTCATAGAAATTCATCCCACGAGCCATGTCAAAGAACCCGTCCACCGACTTGCGGTCGAGTTGGAAATCGGTGGTCAGCAGTTTGGTAAAATCCTCGCGGTTATAGGTCGTGGTCAGCGAGAACATCGGGTTGTCGAAGCGGATGTTTTTGATCTGGTGGATCGAATCGGCGATTTCTTGCGCCCAATATCGCCGGCAGCTTTTGATCATTCCGTACGGAAAACCGTGCAGCGAAATATCAAAGATGTGCCCGCCGGGCCGCTTGAACCACGTCGCCATGCCGCCCAGTTTGTAATGCTGCTCAAGCAACAGCACGGAGTACCCAGCCCGCCCCAGAATATTCGCCGTCGTCAGCCCACCGAGACCGCTGCCAATCACGATCACGTCGTACTGGTCCTTTGCACCTTTTAAAAAATCACGTGGCATTTCAAATGCAACTAGTTGTGAAACGAGGACTTCCGAGATTCAAAGCCCCCAGAATTCGTCCGACTGGACTATTCTATCGGAAGGCCCGGCCTTCACGTAAGGACCGCAGAATCGTTGGCTTCGCAACACAGCATCGACAATGAAGCAAATCCTGCCAACGAATCAGGCGAATTACTGATTCATTCATTTGCGTGGTTTGCCCTATTCGTTGGCACTTGCACTTGTCAGATTTCCAAAACCCGCGCGGTATTCTTCACCAGGGACGCAATATCGTTTACAGAAATGCCACTTTCACTTATTTTCGTTGTGGCAATAGCTTTACGGATTCAAATGGCTGACCATTCACCCAAATCGAAACGCTGGCGATTACAGATTCGGCTATCGACGATTTTGATTTTGATGATCGTCTTGGCCGTGATTTTGGCGATCGTTCGTATTCCAATCGTCAACACGATGCGCGAGCAAGCGTGGGAAAATCATTTACGCCAGCTTGGGTTGGCAATGCTCCATTACGAAGATAAATACAAGTCACTTCCACCAGCCTACACATGCGATTCGAGCGGCCGCCGGATGCACAGTTGGCGAGCTTTATTGCTTGAGTTTTTACCGGGCGAAACGGCCGCCGAACTTCGCCGTGAATACGATTTCGTACAACCTTGGGATAGTCCACACAATCTTCGTGTTTCAAAGAAGATGCCTGCGTTGTATGGATGTCCGTATCCGAGGGATTGGAATTCGACCATTACGAAGTTCATGGTCATAGTTGGGCCAGAAACTCCTTTTGAAGGTGAACGCCCGATAACGTTGGGAGAAATATATGATGGCACATCAAATGTCATCATGATCGTTGAAGTCGCGAATTCACGCACGCATTGGACGGATCCAAATGACTTGTCGTTTGATCGAGTGTCCGAAAAAATAAGCACTGTGGACAATGGGCAGGCGATCACTGGGCATCGAGCGGGCGGGGCGTACGTGATCATGTGTGATAGCTATTCAGTTTTTGTAAAAGAAAGTGTCGACGAAATGGTACTTCGAAATGCAATGCAAAAGGACAAATCAGATTTGGCGAATTTTGTGCCGCCAGATTGGTGGTATGAGGAATATCCCGAATGGGCTGCACGACAAGGGCACTGAATCCAGGCCTCTTTCAAGAAATGGCGGTTGGCGATGCCGCCGCCCCATGGTTGATCCCCGATGGAAAAAGTTCCTTCAAGGGGGTGGTGCCGCCCAGTTTTCTGTTTGGAACTCCGCAGACCGTGCCGTTCTCGTGCCAGGTGAAGCGGCGGATCGTCTTTGGGGTGAAGATATCGGTGGGGACGCCGTGGTCGTGTCCGTTTAGACGATAAATTGAACTGAGTCTGTCAATCGTGTAATTGATGACCGATGACGAACGCTTCTACGCCTTTTGCATGTCTTTCATCAGCGGTTCGAGATAAGTGACCGTGCTCGCCATGCTGGCCAGTGCGCCGTAGTCCTCTTCCGGGATTTGGACTCGGTGACGCTTGCGCAACTCCATGACAATGTCGAGGAAGTCCATGCTGTCCAACTCAAGCTGGTCGCGAAAATCGACGTCGTCCTTCAGGCCACTCAAGTCCTCGTCTGGAGCGATATCGGCCAGAATGTCTAGAACTTCGTCACGTATTTCTGCGGGTGTCATAAAGTGTTTACTCCGTTTTGTGGTCGTAGCTGCGTTCGCCAGAACGCGGTTTCCCGTAGTATGCAAGACCGCGTTCTGGCGAACGCAGCTACGGTGTTTCTAAAATCTTTTGATAATCACTGCCGAGTTGATGCCCAGCATTCCAAAGGAATTGTTGAGGATGTATTTGACTTTGCCGTACTCGCGTGGCTGGTTGATGACCAGACCACGAATGTCGCACTCTGGGTCGAGTTGGTCCACGTTGATTGTGGCGTGGCAAACGCCGTCGTCGAACGCGCCGAGGTTGCCGGCGAGTTCCAGTGCTCCGGCCGCTCCCATCGTGTGGCCGATGAAACTCTTCGTATTGTTGATGCAGGTATCTTCGCACTCGCCGAAGACGCTGCGAACGGCTTCGCACTCCTGTGTGTCGCCGCTGCCTGTCCCTGTCGCGTGCGTGCTGACAATATTGATGTCGCTCGCATTCAGGCCCGCTCGATTTAGCGCAAGATGCATGCATTGAGCTTGACGCTCTGGGTTTGGCAAAACAAAGTCCGTTGCGTCCGTATTGATTGCATATCCAGCCAGTTCGCCATAGATTCTGGCTCCCCGTCGTCGCGCGTCGTCGAGCCGTTCGAGTACGAAGACGCAGCCACCTTCGGAAACGACGATGCCGTTGCGATCGACGTCGAAGGGGCGCGACGCCTTGGTGGGATCTTCATGGTCGGCCAAAGCTCCTTGGCTCTTGAAGCTGGCGAAAATGCCGAACGTGTGCACGCTCTCAGAAACTCCGCCCGCAAGAGCCAAGTCGCATTCGTCCAGCCGCAACATCTGAGCCCCTTGAATCAGACCCGCGTTGCCCGCGGCACAGGCGGCACCGATCGTGTAGTGTGGACCGGTGACTCCCATGTTGAGGGCGACTTCGCCCGCCGGATTGTTGGCCACGGTGCGCGGATTGTGGTGATGCGACCAAAAGGCGGTGTCGTAGTCGTAGCCCTTCAACTCGTAGATTTCATTTTCGGTTTCGACATTGCCGTGCTCGGTGACACCAAGATAGATACCAACTCGCGACTTTTCTGTGTTTTCCCAATCGTGGCCGGAATCCTGGATTGCTTCATTGGCGGAATAGATGCCGACGCTGCCGGCCCGCGTGCCACGACGGATATCTTTGCGCGGCTGATATTTTTTTGCGTCGAAATCGCACTCACCAGCCAGCGTTTTGCCCACGTAGCGGATTTCGTAGGAGGCAACTCCGCTGCGGCCTTCGAGCAGCGCGTTGCGATAATCCGCAAGCGTGTTTCCATTTGGTGCGGTCAGACCAATCCCGGTGATCACGATCCGGTCGTGGTCGGGAAGTTTCTCAGCGGTGGAGGGAGCGATCATACGGGGACTTTCTGGGCAGCAAAACCCCATAAAACTAACGATTTTGGGCCCTATTCGCAAGGCACCGAAGTTAACGGTAGTGTCCTGGTGGAGACTTCCCAAGTTTCGGAAAACTTCGGAAGTCTGGCCAGCAACCCACTATTAGGACACGTCCAAGTTAACCGTACCCAGCAAAACGAATTAACACGAATTAGGGATTCAGCAGCGATTTCGCGTCGGTCATCAAATCTGCTGCCCATGCCCGGTCCCCGAATCGTTCGATCAAGGCATTGATGATTTGCCGCCGCTTCTCAACGTCTGCCTGTTTGGCTTTTTCGATCGCTTGTTTGATCACGAGGCGGTTTGCAACTTTGAACTGCTCAATCGACTTGTTGAGTTTTTCCAACTCGGCGCGAGCCCCTTCGATGCAACGCGCCGATTCGGGCTGGTCTGGCAGAGACTCGTAGATCGTGATGAGCGACTGGAAATGTCTCGCCGCTTTTTCGGGATCGGTTTCAGCGAATTGCAAAGCCTCAAAGAAATGTTGTTCCGGCGGCGACAAGGCAGCAAAACCTCGCAAGCGAAATTTCAGTCGAATTCGCCGCGGTGCCGCCGCTCGCTCGACAAAAGCAAGATAACCTCGGATCTCGTCCACGCGTTCGTGGTCCGGGAAACGGGTGACAAAGTCCTCAAGTTCATCCTTCACATTGACCAACTGATCCGCGCCGCCATCTCTTTCGTTGTCAATCGCACTCAACAGCGCTTCCGCCGACTGGGGCATGTATTGGTAGGCAAATCCACCCACACCGAGCCCGACCAACAACACCAGTGCCACGACATAAGGCCAAACCGGCCCGTGGTCGTCGTCGCTCGACTCGATGGTCTGCGCACGCTGGCGCTGCGCTTCGTCGACTACCGTAAACGTCCTTGCCGGCTCTGGTGTTGACGCTTCGACGGCCACACCATTGGCATCCACCGCCGTGCCCGGCCTCGTCGCAACGATGGTTGGCGCCAACTCGGTCGATCGACTGGGCAACGAACCTTTCTCTGCCGACGGAATCGGCGCGGTTGGCCGAACCGCGTCGATCGTGTCAGGGACTACCGTGCGGTTGGCATCGCCCACTTCTTGAGCCACGACGAAGTCGGCATCTTCCACCAGCGTCGGACCGCTGCTCACATCCGTCAGAATCGCATGCAAGCGTTTCGCCACGGACCGCGCCGTGCCAACACGTTTTTCCGGCTCTTTTTCCAGCAACTGATCAATCAACTTGGCCAACTCAGGTGGAGTATCCGGAGCAACGTTAAGAATGGGCGTTGGCTTTTCGAAGCTCAGATTCTTGATCGTCTGCGCCAGCGAAGTGGATTGAAACGGCGGGCGTCGAGCCAGCAACGCGTACAGTACACTGCCCAGACTGTAAATGTCACTGCGGTTGGAGGCCGGTTGGCCTTGGGCTTGTTCGGGCGACATATAGTCGGCAGTCCCCAGCACTCCGCCGTCACGCGTTCGCGACGTTCCGCCGAACAGCTTTGCGATGCCGAAGTCCGTCAGTTTGACGTTGCGGTTTTCGTCCATCAACAGATTACCGGGCTTCAAATCGCGGTGGATCACGCCCATCACATGGGCATGATTCAATGCCCTGCAAATGCCGATTCCGATTTGGGCCACTTCTCGCCACGTAAAGCGTTTTCCCGCTTTGAGGACATCGAACAAACTAGGTCCGTTGACGAACTCCATGGAAAAGAACAATTGCCCGCGCTCTTCGCCATAGCCGATGATCTTGACGATGTTTTCGTGTTCGAGCTTTTTCATCGTTTCGATTTCGGACTCGAAACGGCCACGGAAGTGGGTGTCGTCGGAAAAGTTTTCGGCAAGCACTTTGACGGCGACGACTTCGTTGGTGTCGTCAGCGACCGCCTTGTAGACGGTTCCCATTCCGCCGCGCCCCAGCACTTTTTCGATTCGATACGGACCTAGTCTTTTGTCGGACATGATGGCATTGTAGCCGATTTTCTCGCAACATTGGAGTGTGACAACTTCCGAAGTCTTCTTCGACTTCGGAAGTCAGCCCGCTCGAAATGCGATACGATGAAACCCACGATGTCCGACGTCCCAACCCATCCCGCCGCGTTGCCCATTGACTTTCTGCTCGCCGATTGCAAAGTTCGTCGTGGCCGTCGCAGCGGACCGGGTGGGCAGCATCGCAACAAAGTCGAAACCGCGATTGTCATCATGCACGAACCGACGGGCGTCCGGGCTGAAGCCACGGAGCGCCGCAGCCAGGAGCAGAATCGGCGGATGGCAATCTTTCGTTTGCGCGTGCGGCTGGCGCTTGAACACCGGTGTTCGGTCGATGCTGATTCATCACCCAGCGTGCTTTGGAAATCGCGTTGCCACGGAACGCGACTTTCCGTCAGCCCAACGCATGATGATTTCCCGGCGATTCTGGCCGAAGCTCTGGATGTCTTGGCCGCCAATCATTACAACGTGGCGGTAGCGAGCCAGTGGTTGGATTGCAGCAATTCGCAACTGATCAAGTTGTTGAAGTCCGAGCCGCGAGCATTCCTACAAATCAACGACCATCGACAAGCGGCCGACTTGCCGCCACTACGGTGATTCATGTCTGAGTTTGATCGAAACAAGTGGGACACCCAGTACACGGCCGCGACAGACGAGATGGCGTCGCCGTCCGAAGTGTTGGTCGGTCTGGCCGATTTGATACCAACCGGCGGACGTGCCCTTGATTTGGCAGGTGGCCTGGGCCGCCACGCCATTTGGTTGGCCCAACGCGGGTTGAACGTAACGATTGCCGATGTCTCGGAAGTTGGACTGAAACGAGCGACGGATTTTGCAACGCGTGCTGGAGTTCACGTCAACCCGTTGCGGCTGGACTTCGACGAGCAACCGCTGCCGGCCGGTCCATGGGATTTGATTCTGTCGGTTTGTTTTTTGGACCGCACGTTGTTTTCGCAATTTCCCGATATGCTGGCGAGCGGCGGACAGTTGATTGTGATTCAACCAACAAAACGAAATCTAGAGCGCCATGAAAAACCACCCGCTGATTTTTTGCTCGATGATGGCGAGCTTCCGTCGCTGATTCAAGGGCTCGATCACATCAAATACGAAGAAGGCTGGCTGGCGGATGGGCGGCACGATGCCGTTGTTGTCGCGGCTAGGTCCGAATTGCTCGAAGCCATCGCTGGCGCGTTCGCTGATTGTGCGTACCCTGGCGATGATCATTTGACGGTGTATGACAGAGCCGGCTGGGAATACGATGAAACGCGGAAACTATTGCGCGGCAAGACCTGGCAAGAGATGCCCGTCCACGAATTCCTGTCCGGGGATACGCCTATCCCCGATCTCACGCCCAATGCATTTCACTATTTCCTTCCCGCGCTGTTAATCGAAAGTTTCGGTCACGACGTACACGATGTGGCAGGGTCGCTTACGTTTTATCTGTCACCATCATCGGCCAAATGCGATGAGAAGCCATACGACTACGACGCGACTGACGAATACAACGAACGGCTGAGTAGGTTTACGCCGGACCAACTCGACGTGATCATCCGTGTCCTCCAGGAATACAAGCGGCGTGGTTGGCAATCGGCGACGGACACCGATTCGGCCATCAATCGTTTACGTAGAGAAATGAACAAATGAGGCTTTCAGAGCCTATCTCAAAACTGGAGGACTGGCTCCCTTGACCGCAGCCTGTCCCGCTTTTGGAATAGCCTCTTCGTACGAGCGGTTCGAGCCAGTGGTACAGGCGTTCAACCCGTCTCGGGAAGAAAGGTCGGCATACTGACGCCGTCGAATGGTTGGAATTTGCCATAGACTTGGCAGAAATGCATTTCGCAATTGCGTGCGCCCCAGTCGTACAACTGGCGCACGAGTTTCTCTCGTTCCATCGGAATCAAGCACACGGGCATACGACCAGGATGTTGGTTTAATTCGCGCAGGATCAATGACGCCGCGTCGTCGTCCGTTCGAGCGATGCAGGGGCCGATCATGTTCATCGCTTGATGGCCACAGGAGATGATGAAGCCATCGAGGTCGCCTGTGGGGCTTTCGATCACCGACACGTGCCAGTAGCCACGACGGTTTTCAATGCAGTATTGATAGTCGATTTTGCGCGTGATACCGCTGACCTGCATCTCGAGCGCCGCCATCTCGGCAACGTCGTTCAGTGTTGCGTCGCGGACTCGATCGTCGCCCGGCGTGGACCGCTGGATTCCGCCGTCCGGAACTTGCGTAATCATGTCTTGAAAGGAATGTCGCGGCACAAAGCCCGCTTTGTTGTACAAAGAAAACGAGTCGATATTGATCGCGCTGGATGTCAGCCGCAGCGCCTCGTAGCCGTTGTCGTTCGTGTAGTCGATGACGTGCTGGAGCAGTTTGCTGCCCACGCCGTTGCCAAAGTAATTGGGATGGACGTTCATGATGCCCAGGCTGACGTGACGCTCACGCGGGTGATAGAAACACGAACCCATCAACCGGCCGGTGTCCGTGTTGACAGCGACGACGTTCGCTCCCGGCGTCAGGTCGTTGTAGACATCGTAGAAAACTTCGGTAACGCTCGGCCCGCCGCGAAAGATCTCCGGCGCTCCATGGGTCCGATACCAATAGTTGATGGAACAATAGATTAGTTCCGCAACTTCCGCTCGGTCTTCGGCGGCGATTGGGCGTAGTTCAAGATTCATAATGGCGTCCCTTGCTGGCAAACCAGATTATCGAGTGTCGCGCAGTTTTTTCCAGCCCATCATAACTTGCAGGTGTAATTGAGCCGAACGTGATAGCATCGAGTTCTTCCGTACGGAATCTCGTCCCGGACCTACGGCGAATCGTTGTGAAAGCCCTCGACATCAGCAGTCTTTTTCGATAGATTTGGAAGTTTGCCAAAAAGACATAGACGACGGTCAAGGAACCATCATGTACGCGATCATTGCCGAAGGCGGACGACAATACAAAGTCGAAGAAGGCCAACAACTGGATATCGATTATCGTGAGGCTCACGCGGGCGACGAGTTGAAATTCGAACGCGTACTGGCCGTGGGCGGCGATGATGGACTGACGTTGGGTAAGCCGACCGTCGACGGCGCCAGTGTGACGGCCGAAGTGGTCGGTGTCCAACAGGGCGAAAAACTGACGGTCCAAAAACTCCGTCGTCGCAAAAACTCACGCCGAAAAACCGGGCATCGCCAGTTGTACACGCGTGTGAAGATCAGCAAGATTGCGTCAGATTAAGTTTTGCGTAGTCTGTAGGACGGATTGCTAATTCGTCCTGCTGGGTCAATCTTTTCCAATCACATACTTTTTCAGCACATGTGTGTCGGTTCCGCCGTTGTCCACCACTTCACCCGTGTATTCGAATTGCACAATACCAACGCCGGGCGCAACGTGAAAAGTGATGGAGACTTCGTCTTCTTCGGTCAATTCATAAACGTGGCAATCAAACGTTCCGGCGGGTGTCTTTAGCTTCGTGCCAACATCTTTGAGTTTCATGGTCTGAACGAAGTCGTCGTCGTCCACGGCGTGGGCTCTCCATGTGTCGCCCTTCTTTGCCGGATACTTGAAGAACAAGTAAGACGAATCCATCTTGAGCAACGACGATTCTTCGTCAATCGAGACATTGGCTTCCTGTTCACCCGCGCTTGTATTCCGGCACCACACGGCATCGCCAAACTCTTGGACGTGATACCACTTCTCACTGCCAAACATGTGGATGCCTATGACTTTGCTCGATTCAACCCTCTTCTCAACGATCTTGCCATCGGCGTCGCGCGAAACATAGTCGTACGTCCATTCGGTCCCCAGCGCGAGCGGAAACAGGGACTGCATGTTCGTCGGCTGGGCATGTGCAGCGGCCGCCGCGAGAAAGATCCAACAGAACGCAAGTTTTGTTGTTTTGTTCATGAAGACGTTTTCCGTCAAAAGGTGGAGTTCGAGACCAAGATCATCTTAACAAATCCGCCTCTTCACCGACGAAATGAAGCTTGCTTGAGCGTGCCGGGATATATTAATATGTGTTTATGTTTCACCCATCTGGCGACCGATGAAAACACCTCAAACCAACGCCCACCTGGTTGCTGCACTCGTTTTAGCATTTGCCTTCCTTATGCCAATCGCCAAGGCGGCGGACCCGGCCAGGATTTCTGAGATTCGGTTTGCGCCGGCTTCGATTCACCTCGATGAACGCAATTCGTCGGTACAGATCTTGGTGGACGGAATTACCCAGGACGGACAAGTCGTTGATTCTACGCGGACGGCCAAGATTCGTTCGCTGGCGCCGGACGTCATCAAGATTGATTCCAGCGGAACGGCACGAGCAATCGGCGACGGCCAGTGCACGATCGAAGTGCAAGCCGCGTCACATCGAGTGGAAATCGCGGCGGTCGTCACGGGAATGGCAAAGGCGCGACATTTCAATTTCGAAAACGACATCATCCCGATCTTCAACCGATTCGGCTGCAACGGATCGGGTTGTCATGGCAAGGCCGAAGGCCAAAACGGTTTCAAACTGTCAGTTTTTGGCTTCGACTCCAAGGCCGACTATCAGGCACTGGTGATGGAAGGCCGCGGACGGCGTGTGTTTCCCGCCGCGGCTGGGCAAAGCTTGCTGTTGGCAAAGGCCAGCGGAATGACCCCGCATGGTGGCGGAGTTCGCATTGATCGGGATCGCGCCGAGTATCGCGTCCTCCACGATTGGATCGCGGCTGGTTTGCCGATGGGCACAGACAAAGATCCGACGGTTACCAACGTCAAATTGACACCTGGCCAACGACGCATGGCGATAGGCCAGTCACAACAGCTCCGCGTCGTGGCGACGATGAGCGATGGACACAAGATTGATGTCACACAGCTTGCTCAGTTTCAATCGAACAACGATGGGTTGGTCGCCGTGGATGAACACGGTTTGGTGACGATCGGCACGACGCCCGGAATCGCCGCAGTCATGGCAACGTATCTCGGCAATGTCGATGTGTTTCAGATTGTCATCCCGCGCAATGTGCCGGTTGATTCCAAAGTGAAGTTGGCCGAAGTGAACTTTATCGATCGTCCGATCAACAAGCGTTTGCAAGGATTGAACATCATCCCGTCGGGTCGTTGCACGGACGCTGACTTTTTGCGACGTGCCTATCTCGACATTATCGGCACGCTGCCAACGCGACAAGAATCGCGAGAATTCCTGGAAGACACTTCGCCGCACAAGCGGTCGAAGTTGGTCGACGATCTTTTGAAGCGTCCGGAATACGCCGCCTACTGGGGGCTGAAATGGTCGGACCTGTTGCGAGTCAATCGTCGCGAACTCGGCCACAAGAGTGCGTACGAGTATTACCGCTGGATTCGCGACAGCTTTGCGGAAAACAAACCGCTCGATCAGTTCGCCGCGCAGTTGATCGCCGCCGAAGGTCCGCTGGTGGACTCGCCCGCAGGTCAGTTTTTCAAAGTGGTCAAACAGCCGAATCAAATGGCTAGCATCTCGTCGCAGGTTTTTCTTGGCGTGCGGCTCGAATGTGCCCAGTGTCATCATCATCCGTGGGATCGCTGGAGCCAGATGGATTACTACGGCATGCAGGCGTTCTTTACGCAAGTCAGTTTCAAAAAGTCACGGCGCGGCGAAATGTTGATCAGTTCCGCCAATCGAAAGACGACGCATCCGCGCAGTGGTGAGGAAGTGTTTGCACACCCGCTGGGAACGGAAAACCCGGAAGTGTCTCCTGAGGGCGATCGTCGAAAGTTGGTCGCCCAGTGGATGACATCGCCTGACAATCCTTGGTTTGCCCGGAACCTGGTGAACCGAGCTTGGGCCCATTTTATGGGATGCGGCCTGGTTGAGCCTGTGGACGATTTTCGGCTGACGAATCCACCGTCAAATCCCGATCTTTTGGACGCTTTGGCCCAGTATTTCGTCGATAACAAATACGATCAACACGCGCTGATCCGCGCGATCACCGCATCGGCGGCTTACCAGCGATCGCCCAATGTGAACGAGACGAACGCACAGGACGAACAAAACTTCTCGCGATATTTGTTCAAGCAAATTGATGCCGAAGTGTTATTGGACGCGGTGAGTCAAACGACGGGCATCGGCGAAAAGTTTCGAGGCGTCCCGGCCGGCAGACGCGCGATCGAGTTGTGGGACAGCGAAGTACCGCATTACTTTTTGAAGTTGTTCGGCCGACCGGTACGAGTGACCGCCTGCGAATGTGAACGTGTCACGGAACCAACGGTCAGTCAGGTTTTGCACGTGTTGAACTCGCCGCAGATCCACAACAAGCTTTCCCATGAAGCTGGCAATATTGTTCGCTTAGTGAGACAGTATTCGGGTGACGACTACTTGGTCGAAGAATTGTATTTGACGTTTTTCAATCGCCTGCCGAGTGAGGCGGAACGAAAAACGACGCAAGCATACTTGTCCAGCGCGAAAGAACGCCGCAAGGCCGCAGAAGACATCGCCTGGACGATGATGAACTCATTGGAATTTTTGTTTAATCATTAGATGTAGCATGGGTTGCCAGCCTGTTTTGGAAGTCTGAAATACAGGCTGGCAGCCTGAGCTACGGGAGATCGCCATGATGCGACAATTTTGCGACCGAGTGAATCGACGCGACGCTATCAAGCTCGGCACGGCCGGCATCTTCGGCTCGACGCTGGCTTTGCCGCAACTCCTCGGAGCATCCCCATCGAGCGCCAAGAGTGACGTCTCGGTCATCATCGTCTTCCTTCAAGGCGGCCTTGCCACGATTGACACTTGGGACATGAAGCCCGAGGCACCGGCCGAATTCCGTGGCGAGTTCTCGCAGATTAAATCAAACGTTCCTGGCATGGAACTCTGCGAACATTTGCCAACGCTTGCCACACAGTGCGACAAATTCTCGCTGGTGAAAAGCTTCGGCCACAGCAATTCGGGCCACGGACCTGCCGACCACTTCATGTTGACGGGCTACGACCCCACACCGGGCTTCAACGGCTCGCTCAAACCGAACAACCAAAAGCCGGCTCACGGTTCGATCATCGCCCATCAGCTTGGTCCTCGCGGTTCCGTGCCGCCCTACGTCTGCCTGCCCAAGATGCACAACAGTGGCGGTTCGTCTTATCTCGGCAGCGCCTACGCTCCGTTCGTGGTCGAAGCGGACCCGAACAGTCCGAACTTCGCCGTGCCCGATCTTGCTCTGCCTTACGAAATCTCGGCCGATCGTTTGAACAACCGTGCAACGTTGCTGATGGATATCGACCGATTCCATAAGACCCTCGAAGCGAAATCCAACCGAAAAGCGAACGCCCTCAGCACCTACCAACAAAAGGCGTTCGACTTGATGACCTCATCCGCCACGAAGAAGGCGTTCGACATCGAACAAGAGCCCGAAAAACTTCGCGACCAGTACGGCCGCAACTCGCTCGGGCAATCCTGTTTAATGGCAAGACGCTTGATCGAAGCGGGTGTGCGATGCGTGCTGATCGACCACACGAACTGGGATACGCACTACAACAACTTTGACGTGCTCAAGAAAGACTTGCTGCCACAATTGAACATGGCAATGCCAACGATGTTGAGCGATCTCGACGACCGCGGCATGCTAGAGAAGACGTTTGTGCTATTCACCGGCGAGTTCGGCCGCACGCCGCGCGTCAACCAACACGCCGGTCGCGATCATTGGGGGCCAAGCTGTGCTATCGCCCTAGCCGGCGGCGGAATCCAAGGCGGCCGCGTAATCGGAGCATCGAACGAACGAGCCGAAAAACCCGCCACCACACCGTATGGCCCCGCCGATCTCGCCGCGACGATATCTCACAGTCTCGGTATCGACCCCAAAACTGTATTCCGCACTGCCGAAGGCCCTCCTGTTTCAATCGTTCCTGGGGAAGGTCGTGTGATTGAAAGTTTGTTTTAAGAAACAGCTATGTGAAGTCATCGTTTAACGACTACATCCCAATTCCTACCTTTGATGAAGCACTCGTGGGCATGAATACGAATCGCCTTCTTCTCCTTCTCGTCACTTACTCACTAACGACGACTCACTCGATCTGCGACGAACCGTCTGTCTCGTACATCTTCCCAGCCGGTGGCCAGCGTGGAACGACCGTGAAGTTCAACGTTGGCGGTCACTATCTTCACGAATCCTGTCCGTTCGAAATGCTTGGGCCCGGTGTTGATGCTTCGTCCGAGATTCACCGCGCCGAAAAAACGGTTTGGTTCGAAGGCCCCGTGATTCCCGAACCTGCCTCGCAACGGAAAGAGAATTATCCGAAAGATCAAGCGGGCGAGGTCAAAATCTCCGCCGATGCGCCGCTCGGATTTCGTCGCTGGCGTGTCTGGACGTCGCAAGGTGTCACGCCCTCGATGAAGTTTGTTATCGGCGATCTGCCCGAAATCGTCGAACAGGAAATCGATGGCCGGCCAATTCCGACGAGTGTCGAAGTTCCCGTGACCATCAACGGCCGCATCTTTCCGCGCGAAGATGTCGATGTTTGGACGATTGAGGCGAAAGCGGGCACGAGCTACACGTGTGAAGTGATGGCTGCTCGGCTTGGTTCGCCGCTGGACTCGCGGCTCGAAGTGATTGGGCCAGACGGGTTACGTGTGGCGGAAAACACGGACGGGCGTGGGGTCGATTCGTCCCTGCGATTCACCGTCACGATCGATGGCGAGTATCAAGTTCACATCCATGACATTAACTTCGGTGGTCTGCAGGATTATGTGTACCGGCTGACGATCACGGACCGTCCGTATGTTGACTATGTCTATCCGTTGGGTGGACGACGAGGTGAAAGCATTTCTCTGCAATTGTTCGGACAAGCCGTGGGGCAAGCTTCCAACCTGCTAAAACTCGACGATGCTCAGCAGGCTGGAAGCCTGCCCCACGCTATTGAGCACCGATTCGATATCGACGGCCAACTCAGCAACCCGGTTTCGGTTGAACTTAGCAATTTTCCAGAGCATGTGGAAACGTCGGCGAGGCGCGAAACAGAGTTTTCGTCACCAATCGTGTTGAACGGCAAGCTCGACGCGATGGGCGAAGTCGACGTCTGGCAAGTCGATGCGAAGAAGGACGACCAGCTAGTCTTCGACCTGCGAGCCGCCCAGCTAGGGTCGCGTCTCGATTCTGTGCTGACGATCTTCGACGCCAATGGCAAGCAACTGGCGCAAAACGATGACATGGCCAGCGGTGAAACGGATTCTCGTTTGACTTACAAAGTGCCAGTCGACGGCGTTTACAAGATTCAAGTCGAAGATCGGTTCAAACGAGGCGGCGGCGCGGCGTACGCCTATCGTCTGTATGTCACGCCACAGGGGGAACCAAAACCCGACTTCGATTTGCAATTGCCGACCGATGTGCTCACGATCCTTCCCAAAAGCCAGCCGAAGATCAAGCTCACCGTCGCACGGCAAGGCTTCGAAGGCGACATTGAAATCACGGCCGAAAACTTGCCAGAGGGTGCCACGCTGAAAGGCGACAAGGTCACGATCAAAGGCAACAAAAACGACGCCCAACTTCAATTCATCGTGGCCGAAGGCGCCAAGCATCAAATGAAAGGCGTCAAGATCGTCGGCACGGCAAAAGACGGCGATACCACGATCACGCGAACGGCTCACACGCTGAAGTCATCGCCGGACGACATCGAGTTCGACAAATTGGTCATGATGGTCGCCGTGCCAACGCCGTTCAAAGTGGTCGGCGTGGTCGGCATCTTCGAAACCAAATACGCCGCCCGCTTCACACGCCGCTTCAGTATCGAACGAGGCGGCTACGACGGCCCGATTACAGTCAGCATGGCCGACCGCCAGGTACGACACTTGCAAGGCGTCATCGGCCCTACGATCGTCATCCCGCCTGGCAAATCTGAGTTCGACTATCCGATCAAGCTGGCTCCCTGGATGGTCATCGGCCGGACAAGTCGCACGTGTGTGATGGCCGTCGCCGACGTCAGTCACGACGGCAAGAAACACAAAGTCAGCTACACCTCACATGAGCAAGCGGATCAAGTTATCGTGCTGATCGATCCGGGACAACTCGATGTTCAACCTGGCCGTCGGTCTTTGATTGCAAAACCAGGACAGACCATTGATCTTCCCATCCGAATTGGCCGAGGCAAAAACGTTCGTGGACCTTTGAAGGTCGAGCTTGTTGTCCCCGATCACGTCGACGGCATATCCAGTGACCCGGTCGTCATCGCGGAAAATGAAACGAAGGCGGTTCTCCAACTGACTATCGCCGACGGAAACTCTGGCCCGTTTAATTTGCCAGTGATCATTCGTGCAACCGCACAGGTTGATGGCCAACCCTATACGGCCGAGTCGACGGTAGAACTGACTTTGCCAGAGTAAATTCATTGGACAGCGGCAGCTTGAGCCATGATAAGATACGATAGTTCATCCGAGCAAATCGTACCGCTAGTCGTGGATTACTTGTTTTCCTGCCCGCATTTAGATTCGAATTTCGATGATCAACAACAAAACCGGGCGCGGTCATTGGGGCGCCGTTCAGTCGCCGGTCTTTGCTACGCCGACGATTTGCCGCGGGCGAATCTACACGCGTGTGGGGTTCAAAAGAGGGGGCCAGCGGCAAGAGATGCTTTACTGTTTGGCAGAGTGAGAACGCCGCGCTACGTGCGCGGTGTGGTGGAAGGCTTTTTCACAATCGAAAACGCCACCATGCCAATCCCCACCATTGCGACCACAAAGGCCGCAGTCAACATCATGGTCCAGATCGGCAACTTTTCGCGGGCCAGCACAAAGATTGGCTTTTCCCATGTCAATGGTTGCTGCTCGAGTTCCAGCCACCAGTCGAAAATCTCCTCCACGTTCCGCGTGTCAATGAACTCATCTTCGTGTTTGTTGTCGACGGGCACAGGCGGCGTTGCTAGCGCTACAAGTTGCGACCGCTTGTAACTAACGACGGCAGCTACGGCCAATCCAACGACAGCCACCAACAGCCCGATGCTGAACAGCACACTCTGTGCGCTGCCACTCTCGACGGGACGTTTCTTCTCGTCTTCTTCAGCGGGTTCTTGCGCGGACTTCAGTTCTCGGATCGCACGCATTGTAGGCACTTCGACTTTTTTGCCGCAGGCGTCGCACAGGATGGACTGGCCAGCTTGGCCAATGTCGATCGTGATCGACTTACCACAGGAACAAGGTAATAGGTAACTTTTGGACATGGTGGATACTCAGGCGGCGGCGTTTTAGTCGACTCTATGTGATACGTTGTAGGTGCACGTTTGGTTTACCGGACCCATTGGGTCAATGACCAAATCCGAATGACCGATGACCAATGAAGACAATCGCCGCGATTCCTGGACATTGGTCATTGGGGCTTGGTCATTTCGCCCTTTAATCCGGTGCGGCAGACCCGCGCGATGCCCACCAGGGTAGGCTGATGCCACCATCGATCAGCAACGTCGCTCCCGTCATGTATTCATTTTTGGGATCGCAAAGGAACAGAATTCCATCGGCGATTTCTTCGGGGTTACCCAAGCGCCCCAAGGGGATCTTCGCGCCGGACGATCGCAATGTTTCTTCGCTGGCGAATTTTCGTTCGCCCGGCGTGTCGGTCCAACCGGGTTGAATCATGTTGATGCGAACACGATGCTCGGCAACTTCGATGGCGGCCGTTTTTGCCATGTGCTCCAGCGCGGCCTTCGACATGTTGTAGGCCATCGCGCGCGGCGCGGGAATGAAGGCGTGTGGCGAACTGACCAGACAAATCGTCCCGCCACTCGCTTGCTTGATGAACTGCTGCGTCGCCGCCCGCATCAAATAAAACGCGCCCCACATCGTGACGTCGACCGTTCGTCGAAAGCCAGCCATGTCCGCCTCGAAGAACAACTCGCGGTCGCTGTACGCGGCGTTGCTGATCGCAATGTCCAGCTTGCCAAACTCGGCGACCGTTTTCGCAACCATGTCTTCCACCGCGGATTGATCGGAAACGTCGGCTTGCAGTTTCAACGCGCGGCCGCCGGCGTCTTGGATCGCTTGGACGACCTCGTCTGCTTGCTG
The DNA here is from genome assembly GCA_964343305.1 of uncultured Pirellulaceae bacterium. GTDB lineage: Bacteria > Planctomycetota > Planctomycetia > Pirellulales > Pirellulaceae > CAYFJO01. The sequence continues at coordinate 26,265 of CAYFJO010000082.1, forward strand.
CTCACTGCTGCGATAGTTCACGGCAACATCGGCACCGGCGTGGCCAAGTGCAATTGCCGTAGCGCGGCCAATGCCGAGACTTGCACCGGTCACCAACGCGACACGGCCTTTTAAATCTACACCAGACATATTTCGTTTCAATTCTTGGGACGATGAACAAAAAAGTGGATCAAGTCGCTTTATGCTATCTTCGGGAGAAATCAGGCACAACCGTCCAATGTTGCGTTAGAAACTGCGCATTTCGCAGTCGAATTCGCAAGGAACTGGAATTGAAACTTCATGCCCGCCTATCCAAATTCTGACGATTTCGGCTACCAGAACAGCCCCTTTCGCCCTAGACCGTGAGGCGTTCGTGGTTAGAATTAGGAAACCCGCATGGTGTCCTGTCCCACAACTCGGCGAACCGTTCCCACTTACGGCGCGAGTGGACAAGGCAATGGCGGGTGTAGATTGCTGAGGGATTCAGCAGTCTGCTGGGGGGCGAGGGTGAGAAAGCTCACGCCGCCCAAGCCTATGGACCGGTAGGGCGAAACACCGTTTCACCGGCAAACCAAACACAAACCTTGCCATTCCTTTTTTGATCAACAATTATCCCACCGCGATTGTTTCATGATTTGTCCGAATTTTGCCACAGCCCCGTTTTGTTTAGTTAAAATAGCAGGGCTGGAGAGAGTTTGAGCAGGTTGCATTGTCAACTTAATTACAACTTTTTAGCAAATCTCAGACAACGCCAGACGATTGCTCGGTTGGTGGTAGAATTGCTTGGTTTAACACGGGTGATATGAGACGGCTTCTTAACACGAACCACGTTTCCCAAGTGGCGTGCAGCCTGCCCGGCGCATTCCGTCCCACCTCTTTTGGTTTTCCTGCCGTGTTTCCCACTTTATCGTTTTGTTTCCACCCAGTTGCTGTTGGACGAAGACCGAAACCACACATGGTTTTGAGTTGCGTGTTCGACGGCGCGTAGTAGTCGCAGGAGTACTGACTTGTACGAAACACTACTCGACGATTATGAAAGCGATACGACTCGAACGACGGAGGATGAAGAGAACTTTCCGGCGTCGACGATTCCTGTTGAAGCTGTTGAAGAAGACGTTGACGACGAACTGGATCTCGACGGCGACGAAGCCAAACAGGACAAGTCGAAAGAAGGCGAAGACGAAGAACTGTTGGCTGGAGCAGATGAAAACGAATCGTGGTCCGACGATCCGGTGCGCATGTACTTGACCCAGATGGGCGAGATTCCTTTGCTGACCCGCAAGGAAGAGATCCTGCTGGCCAAGCGCATCGAAATCACGCGTCGGCGATTTCGAGCCAAGTTGCTCGAATGCGATTATGTGATCCAAGCGGCATTTAAGATTCTCAAGCGAGTACATGAAGGGGAACTCCCCTTTGACCGCACTGTGCAGGTCTCTGTGACTGACTGTCTTGAGAAAGAACAAATCCTTGGACGTCTGCCTTACAATTTGGAAACGTTGGACATTTTGCTGAAACGCAACCGCCGCGATTACCTGGTGGCGCTCAGCAAGTCGCAACCGAAGTCCAAACGCAAAGAAGCTTGGGTTCGTCTGGCGCGTCGACGACGGCGGGCCGTGCGGTTGGTCGAAGAACTCGGTTTGCGAACCCAGCGAATCGAAACCATGATTCGGAGCCTTGAAGAATTCAGCGCTCGCATCGATTTTCTTCAGGATCAAATCAAGGAACTTGGAAAAGCACGTAGCACGGCCGATCAGCGCAAAAAGTTACTCGAAGAATTCCGAGGAATTCTGACGGCGACCCAGGAAACGCCCAACAGCCTGCGGCGTCGCGTGATGTTCCTGAAAAAGGTGTACTCCGATTATCAGCAAGCCAAGCGTGAATTGTCCGAGGGCAACTTGCGATTGGTCGTTTCGATTGCGAAAAAGTATCGTAACCGCGGTTTGAGCTTTTTGGATTTGATCCAGGAAGGCAACGCCGGCTTGATGCGAGCGGTCGACAAATTCGAATATCGGCGCGGTTTCAAGTTTTGCACGTACGCCACATGGTGGATTCGTCAGGCGATCACGCGAGCCGTCGCGGATCAAAGCCGCACGATTCGCATCCCGGTGCACATGGTCGAGACGATGTCGCGCGTTCGCAATGTTTCACGCCAGTTGTTGCAATCGCTTGGTCGCGAACCAACGCTGGAAGAAACCGCTCGCGAAGCCGAAACGACTATCGAAGAAGCCCGCCGCGTGTTGGCGATGAGCCGCTATCCGATCAGCTTGGACCGGCCCGTCGGCAACAGCGAAGACAGCCAGTTCGGCGATTTGCTGCCTGACGGCGGAGCCGAAAGCCCGGCGACGGGTGCCTCGCAAGAGATGCTTCGCGGCCGAATCGACAAGGTGTTGAAGACGCTCAGTTATCGCGAGCGAGAAATCATCAAGCTGCGATACGGATTGGGCGACGGCTATAGCTACACGCTGGAAGAGGTCGGCCACATCTTCAAAGTGACTCGTGAACGCATTCGCCAAATCGAGGCCAAAGCGGTTCGCAAGCTTCAGCAACCTAGCCGCAGCCAGGAACTGGTTGGCTTTTTGGATTAATCCAACGTCTGGACTTCCGAAGTTTTCTTAAACTTCGGAAGTCTTTTGAGTCGAAATTCAAAGTTCAATTCAAACCCCTCGTCTTATGGCGAGGGGTTTTTTCGCGTCATCTTGGCAGCCTGTCCGCCAAGACGCCTGCCAGCGGCATAAACAGGCCGGTGACGGAGCTTATCAACGAACGCCCTGCTGAGTCTACCCAGCCTGTCTCAAGACCTTGTTGCGATTCGAACGCTCCTCAATTCTTCGAATTGTTTCGATCGGGGCGTGACGCAAGTTCCAACTTTGGGCGAACGAATCCGCTGCGATTTGATAATGGCCATAGTGGTCGACCATGTCTTGGATCAAACGCGGGATTTGTTCGTAGCTGGCGGCAGCCAGCCCGATCTTGCCCAGCGGCCAGTGTCCCGACGGAGTCTTGGCAGGCGACAAAAGTTGGAGACAAATCTCATTCATAGCCACGGGTTCATCGTGATATGCATTTTCCAGCGACGCTTGAATTGTCAACACATCGTCGTGCAAATGGACAAGACCCAAGGGTGGCGCCAGGTTGTCTGGTGCATCATGACGGGTGCGGCGGTTAACAATCCAACTCGTGGAATCAACCAGCTCTTCGCGGCAATTCAACTGTTCAATGACGATCCGAACATAGGTGCCAAGCGAATTCGGACGTAACCAATCAAGGCGAATCAGCAAATCGTTTCCCGATCGCTGAGTGGGGATGCTGAGCTGGCCAGATGATTCGTGATCGTCCCACGACAGATCGACCTTGGACCATTGTTGGTGGACTGGCACGGTCTTGGCGAGATCATCGAGATACTCGTTATTGGCTGGGGTAAGTTGATCACCGAGCCAACAACCGGCCGGCGCGATGACCGGCACGCCAGCGGATAAAAACTCGACCAAGATACCGCTACAACGAACGTAATACTCGTCGGCGTCATAGAAGAGCAAGCCGATGTCGGCCCCTTGGATGTAGGCAGTGTAATCATCGGGCGATAACGGATGGGGAACGCTGACGATCGGCGCGAGGGGCAGCACTTCCGGCCGCGCACTCGGTGAATGCGTGACAGCACCCACATTCAATCCCAGCATGGCCTTGGAACGAAGTTTTTGATTTGTTTGAAAAAGCAGTTGAACTTCTTCTGTGTCCAACAGGCTTGGCTTCAACCGCTCGATCAATCCGCAAAGATGATCGGCCCCTTTTTCTCGACGCACGGCCCCACCGCACACAAGTCGTAGCGGCCGGTCCCGTGGCAGATTGTTGTCTTGCTCAAACCGAGGGCTCACCGGCCACGGCAACGTGTCAAATGGACGCACATCAAGCCGATTATACTGCTCCGCCAGATGCGACGTGGTCGTGTAAAAGTACAACCGATGACCCGCGACTCGATCAACTGCTTGGTTAAATCGGCGCTGCAATCCGACAACGTTTTTCATTTGCCGGTCGTAATCGGGCTCTCGTCCATTGAAGCTGCTGAAATGAAACTGCAAATGCCAATCGGCCTTCTTTGACTCAGGACGTTGCACCAAGAATTGCGACAACGCCATCAAATCGGCGTCCGATGTCGTCGAACAAAAAACTACGTCATCTTGTTGAAAGCCGATTTGGTCAAACAACCGCAGACAAGCGTCGCGAAATCCTTGAATCCGAGATCGATGCCTCAGCCACCGCCAGCGGCTGATGGACGTCTTAATCTGGTCCGCCAAGCCATCGATCAACCGAAACATCTTCGAACAAAGGCTCCCGCCGCGCGGGCTGTTTGCCTTGGCGTAAGTTCGCGGAATGCGATGAATGCTCGTCGAGCCAAATGGAAACACGGGCAGCACTTGCCAATGGTTGGAGAAATGACTCAGATCATCCAGGCGGGCATTCGTCGCCAGGATCGGATCATAACCCGCGGACTCGGCGGCCTTTAGAATCTCGGTGGCGTACCCGTGGTAATGTCCACCGACGCGGTCCAGCGATTGTTCGATCAGAATGAATCGGGGCATCAAGCAGCTCGAATCGAAAGCGTCGGCGGGCCATTGCTCGTCGCGTGGGAAGGATGGTCATCGGGCAAGAATCCAACGACGTCGGTGATGTCGATCAACCCCAGCGGCTTCCCGTCGTCATCGATGACCGGCAATTCGCTGATCCGTTTCGACGCCAGAGTGTCGACGGCTTGCAGGAACTTGGCACCACAGGCGATCGTCGCCGGGGATCGCGTCATGACGTCGTGGACGGGGCCATCCAACGCCTCGTCGGCCCGTTGTTCGACCAACCGCGCCAAGTCGCTGTCGGTGATAATGCCGCTCAATCGTCTGTCCGCATTGACGAGCATCACCGCCCCGGTTCGTCTTCCTGGGCGGCTGACGGCGACGAACACTTCGCGCACAGTCAGTCGATCAGACGCCACTCGACAATTCTCTAGCGGCTGCATGACATCGTCGACCTTGGCCAACTTGCGACCGAGGCTGCCGCCAGGATGAAAGCGGGCAAAGTCTTCCGGACTAACGCCGCGCATTTGTGCGGTGACCAATGCCAGGGCGTCGCCCATTGCCAACATGGCCGTCGTACTGCTGCTGGGAGCCAGGCCGAGCGGATCGGCTTCGGAAAAATCACCCAGGTAAATCGTGACATCCGCCTGCCTGGCCAAACTGCTTTCGCGGTTGCCTGTGATGGCAATGATGCCGGCAGCGATCTGGCGCAGCGACGGAAGCAGCCGCGTGACCTCTTCGGTCTCGCCACTGTGGGACAACATGAGGACAATATCATCCCGATGAATGCGGCCCAAGTCGCCGTGAAACGCTTCGGCCGGATGAAGAAAGTGACTTCGCGTGCTGGTCGATGCCAACGTCGCGGCAATTTTCTGCCCGACGAGTCCCGCCTTGCCCATTCCACAAACGATCACATTGCCTTGGCACGCGTACAACAAATCAACCGCGCCACAGAATTCCTTGCC
>CAYFJO010000083.1:0-5021 GCA_964343305.1 uncultured Pirellulaceae bacterium
TTGTACTGGTCTTCGGCGGTGATCGGCTTGCTGCAGGCGAGTCCCATCAATGTGTTGCCATAGGTCGGTGTCATATAAACGCCACTCTTTTCGGCGGGACCACCGAATAATTCTTCGACGCAGTAACGCGTCCACTGCGGTGTGAACTCCGTGCCGCCCGAGAAGATACCCGTGATGCCGACTTCTTTAATGCTCGTGTCACGCTCTTCTAACCCAAGTGCGAGCCCGTCGAGCAACTTCGGAGTGGCGAACATGCACTTTACATCGTGGCCAGCGGTCAGGACGGTGATCGCCTGTTCGATGCAATGATCTTTATACGCTTCAAGGTGCTCCATCCAACCCTTCTTGATCAACTTGACGACCCAGCGCGGGTCGAGGTCGATGCAGAAACAAATGCCTCCGCGATACTGGCAAAGATGCTCAACCGCCAGTCGCAATCGTCGCGGACCGGACGGGCCAAGCATCAGCCAATTCGAACCTTTGGGAAAATACTCGTCGGGCAACGTGTCGCTGAACATCTCGTAGTCTTTCCAATGGTCTTCGATCACCATGCGGCTCTTCGGGATGCCGGTCGTGCCGCCGGTTTCAAATACGTAGACTGGCTTGCCGGCGTGTCCTTTGGGGACCCAACGACGGATCGGGCCGCCACGCAACCATTCGTCCTCAAACAGCGGAAACTTTTTTAGGTCGTCGTAGCATTTGACTTCAGTCAGCGGATCGAAGTTCAACTCCGTTTTCTTCTGCAACCAAAACGGACAGCCCGTCGATTCATGAAAGTGGAACTGAACGATCTCACAAGTATGAGCGTCGAGACGTGCTTTTGCTTCACGGGCAAGGGCATCAACATCGGCCATTCGAAATCCTCAAGGGAAGAACAATTATGCGTGAAAAAGCGGGGTGGAACGTCAAAGATGCGTCTTCGGCAGATTCCTAAAAAATAACTTACACACCGGGCTTCGACAACGGGGCGAAAACCTTATATTTAGGCGTCATTCGCGGCCCAATTTCTGCGACGCAACCCTCCAGAGGAACGTGAGTTGATGAGTCGATACCTTTTGCTTCAGTTGATCACGGTGGCGCGGATTCCATTGGCGATCGTGATCGTCGTCGTGCTGCTGACGCTCCAGCACACAACACAGGTGATCGTCACCTGCGCGGTCGTCCTAGCCATCGGCGAATTGACGGATTTCCTCGACGGTTTTCTGGCGCGGCGATGGAAATTGCAGAGCGAACTTGGGGCGATGCTCGATCCATACGCGGACAGTATTTCGCGGATCATCATCTTCTGGGGACTCGCCTGCGTCGAACTTTCGCTGGCGATCGTGCCGCTGGTGATGGCGCTGCGCGACGTGACGGTGTCTTACTGCCGCATCTATTGGGCGATGAAGGGAAAGTCGGTCTCGGCTCGATGGAGTGGGAAGGTCAAAGCGGTCGTGCAGTGCATCGCGGCATTTGCGTTGTTGTTCTTGCCGCTTTATCCCGAGGCTTATCGAGGCAACACGCTGTTGATCTTTTCTTGGACAACCATTGTTGTGACGGCGTATTCTGGGATCGACTACTTCCGTGCATCGTTGCAGGTTTCGCGGGATGCGGAATGAGCACTTAAACGATCGGCTGATGAAAATATACCAGTGTAGAACAATTGTCCCAATTGTTCAGAAACAGTTGAGACAACTGTTCTACAATCAGCAGGTACGCCCTCATCTGCCGCTCGCCTTAAACGATCGTGCTTGAGAATTCGCGGTACTCTTGCATCAACTGGTCGGGAGAGAATCGATCTAGGACCGTATATCGCCCGGGCCGCATATCGCGAGCGATGTCAAAAATCTGCTCCAATTCGCGTTCCACGTCTGGCGACAACTGCGAAAACAACAGCGGAATATTCCACGACTTGGCGAACGCGATCGCCTCGGGCCGCAACTGCCTTTGCAAGTGCAGCGTAAACAACGTGGCCGAACCGACTTGAATGCCATGCAGCGTGTCGGGCGAGAGGCCAAGATAGTCAATCGCGTGGCTAATCATGTGTTCGCTGCCGCTGCAAGGCCGACTGCTGCCAGTGATTCCCATCGCTACGCCCGAACAAAACAAACTGTGCACGATCTGCCTTACGTAGCGGTCTAGCTCGAGCGACGCTTCGCCGTAGTTTAAGAGCGAATTGACGGCCAGGATCGACATTTCGAGCGCCGTGTCGTCAACCGGCTCACCCAGTTGATCGCGCGCCAACATCCAGTCGTTCGACGACGACGCGTTCGACAGGATATCTCCCGCCGCGGCCTGCCAATATTTTCGAGGAGCGTTTCGGACAATGTCGACGTCGACGATCACGCCAATCGGCGTTTGCGCGGCGAGGCTGGTCGTTTTTCCGTCGCTCTTTCTCAAGACGCTGATCGGCGACGCGATGCCGTCGTTGGAAATGATCGTCGGGACGGCGAGCTGATTGACACGTTGCAGCAGCGACACGCGTTTGGCCACATCGAGCACTTTGCCGCCCCCCACCGCGACGAGCAAATCGATGGCGTTTTGAAATACGTACGCTTGTAACCGGTCGGCCTCGTCGGTCGAATTCGACTCGATCACCAGATGCTGCCATTTGCTCGCTTTGGGCCCGTCGAGCATCGACTTGGCCACGTTCGCAGAAAACGACGCACCGGACACGATCAGCACTCGCCGGAAGCGCAGGTTCTTATCTTTCAAGTACTTCGCAATCTTGTGAATGCTGCCCGTTTCGATTTGAAACAGGACGGGCAGATTTGCGACTTGGCTGTAGAGTGCCAATGGATCACCATTTGTTTTCTGCTCGGATTAATTTCAACCAATCGACCATACGGCCGGACAATGTATCATACGTGCCGGAGTACGAATGGTCAGCATCCGGGATGGTCACGATTTGGAACGGACCACCTGCCGGCGTGAGTGCGGCAAGTGCTTCGGGAACACCCGCGAAAGCAACGTCGCCGTGTTCTAATTCTTGCTGGCCGTAGATGAACATCGTTGGGCAAGTCAATCGATCGGCAAACTTGACGATGCTGTATCGCTCGTCGCGGCCGTATTTGTCGACGTAGCCGCCGGCGGTGATCAGGATTGGGAACGGGAACGTGACGTCCATAATTGTGTCCGGCCGGCCGTCTTTGATGAGTTGGTCGGCTTCGCGGAGCGTGGCGAGAGCTTCCGCGCTTCGTTCGCCGTTCTGAAAGCAGGAGTGCGACAAGCGTGGCGGCGAAGCAGCGATGATGGCGGCAACGTTTGAATGTGGCTCGTGAGCTTGCGAATAAACCGCTTTGATCGCGCCGAGGCTGTGACCGAAAAGTCCGATTCGCTCGTGGCCCCGCTCTTTCAAAAAATCGAGCCAGCCGTTGATGTCATGCCGGCACTCGTCGACAACTTCGTAACATGCCCCTTGCCGGCGCCGGCGGCCGGTGACGATCGCAGTGTTCAATCCGTCGTGGCCGCGGGTGTTGCCCCACAGCACGGCAAGACCCAAATCCGTTAGCGGCGGTGTGATGTTGGCGAACATCGACCCACCATAAAAATTGCTGCCGGCACCGTGAAGAAAAACAAAAGCGTCGAGAACGACCTGCGAATCGCCCGTGGCCGCCACCAAAGCTCCGTCGAGCCGCACGCAGTCGGAGGTCGTGGTTTTGACAAGATCGACGATCATTGGATTGGTCATTCATCATTTGTCATTTGCAAGTGACCAATGACGAATGACTAGTGACATCTCACTTAATTCGACTCGTCATGCGTTTGTCCTGCCGGGTTCGGGACACTGCTCAATTGCGACAGCACTTGCAACACGCCGTTCATGTGCGCAAGCCGCGGACCAAAGCGGTCGACGAATTCGTTTAACATGAAATCGCCATCGATTAAGCAATCGGCCGACTCGTTGACTTCTTCGATCAGACTTTCGAGAAACTCGGTTTGCACGTGGCTCATCGTCTCCGCTGCTTGACGACACTTGCGTGCCAAGCGTGGATTGGCCTTTCGCCACTGACCTAACTCTTGTTGCCGTTGGCGTTGTTGGGCACCCAGCATTTCGACCAGTTCTTCAAGCAAGTGATTCTGTCGATCCTGGCCTTCGACCAAATCATGAAGCAAGGAAGCGGTTTCGTTTTCGTTTGAATGATTGACCGGCTGCCCGTTCATTCCAGCATCCGCGGAAACATCGATGTGAAACATGGGGGAGAATTGTTGCGGATCGTGTGTCATCCTGAATATGCTCCTGAAAGATATTTCCCCGACTTATGTGCCGGGCTGCGACAAAGAACTAGTATAAGCATGTTCTGACGATATTGTCGAGTCACAGGGTTAATTTGATTTTTACGAGTCGAGGGTGGTTACATCGATTTGTGTACATATTTGGAACGACCGCGCGACTCGCCCTTGCCGCGCAAACTTCGCTGGCCCGCAAAGTTTCGCACCGCGATGGACTGAATCCGTCAACGTAGCTGGATTCGAGGGAATTCAGCATATCACACTCGACTGAATTCTCACGAATTCCGCTACGAATATCCACGCGCGTCGACCGCAACTTTACCCACGCGTACATTCCGCATCGTTGTTAAAGTCTTCGTGTGTTACCGCCGATGGATGTCGATGCGATAAGCCGACGATCATCGCGCTGCCCATCAACGAGTCGCCTACAACGAATCAAAGTGTCGGACGGATTACCAATCCGTCCAACGGGGGAATGATGTCAGCTAGCGGAACGAACAAATCACCATCCATCGGCTTTCTTTCAGTCGTGGAGCACGAAGATCAAAATCTGTACGGCGGATATCTGATTCTGAATCCGAGCGGCCGGCCGTTGGAATTTCATTGCACCGCGCCCGTGCGGGCGAATCGTGCTCAAGAGATCCTTTACGGCGCAACACTGAAACCATATCTCTGCGGCGAACAAATCGGACGAACGTTGTTGGGCAAAGCCAGCAGTAAGCCGTTGTTTCTTTGCACGGACGAACTGCACGCGCTGACGGTGCGGCAATTTATCAAGACGCCGACCATGCTGATCGTCGACCGATGCC
>CAYFJO010000083.1:5121-31613 GCA_964343305.1 uncultured Pirellulaceae bacterium
GCTCCCAAATCACTCCAACGATTCACGATCGACGGCATTCAAGCAGCGACCTTGGAAACGCACATCGACGACCAGCAAGCGATTCTTGACGCCTGGCAGCCGTATCGCGGCAATCTCGACCTGTTCGAACCGTTCACGCGCATTCGCGAGGCGATCGAGGAAGCACAGTGCAGCGTCACGCGATGAGCGTTCCACAAGAACGAAGAATCGAATTGGAAACGGCATCCGTTGACGTTTCCATTCCCGTCGCAACTTTTGCCACCGGTTGGCAAACCGCGCTCGCTCGACCGCCCAAGATCGATGTCGTATCGTCATCGGCCTCGTTCCCGATGCCGCGTACCGTTTCGATTCGCATTTCCAATTCACCGGTGCGGACATTTAGCTTCACATTTCCCGAGGGACCCGAATGGACAAAGCCCGCGAGACCTGCTCGGGAATCGAAAGAGACTGCGAGTTCGCCGCCGGCCGAGCGAAAGCCAAAATCCACTCGCATCAAGCCACCTGCTGACATTATCAAGCTCGAAGACCGCCTGTATTACGTCCTGCAACCGTCGCTGGAATCGATGGTCGCGGGTGCATCGGTCGATTTTCCGTTCGAACCGTTTCCCTATCAGTTCGACGGGATCGCGTTCCTTTATCCGCGTCACTCCGCGATCTTGGCCGACGAAATGGGACTCGGCAAAACGATGCAAGCGATCTCCGCCATTCGCCTGTTGCTTTATGCCGGCGAGGTGCGAAGTGTGCTGCTCGTCTGCCCCAAACCGCTGGTGACGAATTGGAAACGCGAGTTTGCCTTGTGGGCTCCCGAAATTCCACTGGCGATCATCGAGGGTGATCAGGCGAAACGATCGTGGCAGTGGCGCGAACCGATTGCACCGGTCAAGATCGCCAACTATGAACTCTTGATGCGTGATCGTGACGCGGTTGTCGATCCCGAATTGCATTTCGACTTGGTTGTGTTGGACGAAGCCCAGCGGGTCAAGAATCGTAACAGCACCACCAGCCAGGTGGCGCGAGCTATTTCACGGACGCGGAATTGGGCGATGACTGGCACTCCGATTGAAAACAGCGCAGACGATCTCGTGGGCATTTTCGAGTTTCTCTCCCCCGGCTTTCTCAGCAGCGGCATGTCTCCGCGAGCGATGGCCCGCAGTGTCAGCGACCATGTGATCCGGCGGACGAAGGACATGGTGATGACCGACATGCCGCCCAAGTTGTTCCGCGACGCCGAATTGAATTTGTCGCCCGAACAACACGAAACCTATCGCCGGGCCGAAGATGAAGGCATTGTGCAACTGACTGACATGGGCGAAGGGATCACGATCCAACACGTCTTCGAACTTGTTCTGCGTTTGAAACAAATCTGCAACTTCGATCCCGCCACCGGCACCAGCAGCAAGCTGGAACGTCTCGAAGCCGACTTGGAAGAAGTTGTGGCGAGCGGCAAAAAAGCAATCATTTTCAGCCAGTGGGTCAAATCCATCGAACAAATGCGAGGACCGCTCGCGCGATTCAACCCGCTTGAGTACCACGGCAAGATCCCGTCCAAGAAGCGTGACCCGATTCTGCGAGAATTCAAGGAAGCGGAAGACCGCCATGTGCTGATGATGAGCTACGGCGCGGGCAGCGTTGGACTCAATCTGCAATTCTGCGAATACGTTTTCCTGTTCGATCGCTGGTGGAACCCGGCGGTGGAGGACCAGGCGATCAATCGAGCACATCGCATCGGCGCGGCAGGCCCGGTCACCGTCACCCGCATGCTTGCGCTGGGAACCATCGAAGAACGCATCAATCAAGTGCTGCAAGAAAAGCGAGAACTGTTCGACACGATTTTCTCGGAAACCGACACGCCGCGCAACGCCGGCCTCACGCGCGAAGAAATCTTCGGGCTATTCGACCTGCGCATGCCAAGCACGGATAAGGCGGCGTAGAACAAGCCTACGAGAACAATTCGGTCACGGGATCAGGTGCATCTTGGGCAGCGTCATATTAACCTCAAATGCTGTACACTAGTCCGGAAGAATGACATAGCCACTCAGGCTTGGACTGCCACGTTTGGCCGCGAGTTGGATTTCGATCAAATCGTCGGCCATGACGCCTTCAATTTCTCGCACGAACATCTTTCGCGGCGCACCCGCAATGCGCACGACATCAAGGTCTTCGGCGACGGTTTTGCCATTGATCGATACATCGAAAACTCTTTCTCCCGCTTCGACTTTTTCCAGTTCGGCAAAGTAGAGGCGGACTCGATGTTGCTTCGCCTCACTTTTGGGAAGTTCATGGACAATTCTTGTTACTCCGATTGCGGCAGACGACGCAACCCAATTTCGGTTGTCTTTCGAATCCGATTCGACGAGCGACGAATGATGGCGAACGTAACGCAAATTCGAACCACTGATTTCGACTGGCAAGCCAGGCGAGGTGCCGCCAATGCTGGGTGTGTCGTACCACATCAATCCATCCGGCCCGCGCCGGTCTCCGGGTGCGCCGAGATTGACACCAAATTGCCTCGGCAGCGAACCCGTGCTGCTGAACGTCCACACTTCTGCCTCCGGCATGTGGATCATGGCCAGCGAACTTTGATTTTGATATGCGCAGGAGCAGGTTCGCGTATAGTCCGGCGCGTTGAGCACGCCGTCGGCGACGATCAGATTCGCAGTGCAACTGGAGCGGAAGCCGCCCACGTTGCCCGTGCCGCTGTCGCCTGCCAAATCACAGAAGCCCGCGGCACCGCTGCGAAATGTCAACAAATGCTCGCTGCCAACCGCCGTGTTACAGCCGTACATGCGACGATAACTCCAACCGGTTTCCTCGCCGGTCAGTAGATCCAATTGATGGCCGCCGGCCCCGTTGGTGATGATCTTGTCGCGCCACAGCAGACATGGACCGTTGTGGCTCTTGGAGAGATCTTTCCAGACGACCGAACCGTCGCTGCCTCGATAGGCAACCATTCCCGTGCCCACTTCGTCGCGTGCGCGATCGCGATACGCGCTTCCGGCCTGGAGCAAAATGTCATGCTCCGTTGAGTAGTTAAGAAACGTACCAAAGACATCCTCGGTCGTCGACCAAATCTCCTCGCCAGTTCGAACGTTCAACGCGAGCAACCGCGACTTGCCTTCAGGTTGTAACCCACGGCGCTGGAGTGCTTGCAACTTGGACGGCGACATCGAATCGATACAGAACAATCGTTCGCCAGCGACCACGATGCAATTGTGACGGAAATTCAACTCGGCCGAGCGACTCCAAAGTCGCTTGCCGCTTCGCCGGTCGAACACGACAAGCTGGCGGCTGGCGGACGAGTATTGCGTGGGCGATAGCAGTTTGACCAACGCATTGTCTTTGTCCGGCTCTGGTGGCTTTGCACCGGACTTGCCTTTTGTGCCAATCAAGATGAATGGGTCCAGCGTAAAATCGCTGCTGGTCAAGTTGGTGTTATGTCCTTCGATGGCGAGCACGTTATCGCCTGGTCGCAACAGCTTTGCGAAGTCCTTGATTTCGAACGACTCAAATCCGCTCGCCTCGTGCGACGCGATTCTGCTGGCCTTCGCACCACTGCCTTGGCCAACACCGACGCGCAAAACTTCCTTGCCGTTGAGATACGCGATGAAGGCGTCATCGTAGTTGATGGACAACATCATTCGTTTTGCCTGCACGGCGTTTTTGGCCTCGATCGTCCTGCGTATGTAAACTCGCTGATATTGGCCTTTCATGTTGAGTTTGGTTCGATCGTCGCCATCACCGTAGCCAAATCCCGCTTTGCCGACTTTCCAATCTCCGCCAGGTTTGAAATCGACCGAAGTCCAATTCTCCGCTGGATCGGAAACCGCCAAGTATTGCCATGTGGCGCCCCGGTCGACCAAAGGCGTCATGTCCTTTGGCACTTGTGACTTTGGTGACGAATCGCCGGAAGAGATTCCGACGGTCACCGGACTGGAAGTCGCGACGAGATAGTCGCCTTCGGCCGCGATGAAACCCCAGAAGGGTTGTGGGTTGTTGTCATCGGCTTCGAGATCGTACTGGCGACGCGTTTCTCCACTGGCTGGAGCGAGCTGCAGAATCGATCTTCCATAAACGGCGTAAACGGCGTCGGGCAGCGTCACGTAATTGCTGCCGATTTCCCCGGCACCGGGAAAGTGGCCCGTGATGTTGTAATAGGCGCCCAGCCCCGGCAATTCTCTTTCCCACAACACATGGCCTGTGTAAACATCAACGGCGCGCAGCATGTCCGGGCCTTCGATCACCAATCGCCCACCGGCAACTTGCGGCGATGGGCCATGACCGTGACGCGGCAAGACCTTGTCGTTGGGCGGACCGCCGAACCAAAGCAGCCCTAGCGGTGCTTTCACAAGCTGATCTTTCGAAACCACGCTGTTCGCCGCATCGCCATATTGGTGCGTCCAGTTGCTCGATCCTGGCAACGGCCCGGCACGCTCGATGGTCGTGAAAGCATCTTGGCGTCCGACAACCCCGCCCTTTGATTCCATTTGCTTGAATGAAGCTACAAGGTTTTGATGTTCGCCGTCAGTCGAAGCGATCCACGCGCGGCCGCCATAAGGACGCAGTGACTGGAAGATGGCATCTACTGTCGCGCTAGACAGCTCTACTCGCTTCTTCGCGACAATTATGGCATGGGCCAAATACGGCGGCATTCTAAAGGACTCAACGTCGCCAACGTGCGCCGTCACTCGATGTCCGTAATAAGAAAGGCGCTGCATGCGGCGTTGAAATCTCCCTACCAATTCCTGGTCGGCATCCAACACGATGACACGGCAATGCGTCGTTTCAATCAGAGCATCGATAAGCGGATCGTTCGTAATGCCGTCGACGACGACGTACCCTCTGCTATCGCGGGCAAATTGGAGAATTCGCTTCGTCTCTTCCGTGATTTGTTCTGAGTTTAATTCAATGCCCAAGTGGGCAATCTTGTGAATTCGGACTTGATCCTTGCCCACACCGAAGCAATGCAGCTTGGCATCATCCATGACCACAAACAGCTTATCGTCGCCCGCGAGAATGCTTGCGACGTTGCCACCCACTTCCGCCGACCATGACGACTCGTGTGATTTGCCAATTTCAAATTCGAAGCATGCCACTCTACCTTTGCCGCCGGCATAGATGTTGCTGCCAATCTTGGTGACCACGGAGAAGTCGCCGTTGCCAATCTGCCAAGACTTGGTTGGCGTCATTTGCAGACGTTTGATCTTGTTGCCCCGCCGGTCTTTCCCTTCTGACTCTTTGAACGTGTTGGAAAGGAGATGGGCAGCATTTGATTGAATTAGCAAATCATCCGTCAAGACGTCGGCCGCAAACGATCCAACCGATTTGCCGCCGGCCAATTCGAGCGCCTCGCGCTGCACGACGTAAATCTGTTTGTTGGCACAGACGTTCCACCCGCCCGCGCCTTTGCCGCCGAATTGAAAGTGCAGGAGTTTGCCGGTGTGGCGATCAAACACAGCCGGCGAAGAACGGCCACCCGGAACAATCAACCGATCGCCCGAAACCGCGAGATATCCCTGCGGCACCACCGAGCCGAATGACGGGGCACCGTGCGGATGCGTGATCCAGCTCGAACCAGTTTCGCTGTTGGTCCACAGAATCTCGCCGCTTTCCGCATCGACCGCGTGTATGAAAATGCCCATGAAAGGCCAAATGCTGGCGGTGAAATAAACCACGCCGTCAGCAACCACCGGACCGCCACGAGCTGGCCAAGTAGAAACCAACCGATTGTTTCCGATGATGTGGCGATCCGTTGGGCCACCGTTTACCTTCCAATACAATTTTCCCGTGGCGGCATCCAAACAGTACAGATAACCGTCGTCGCTGCCCACGAACACTCGACCGCTGTGTGCCGCCGGCGCAAATCGCACAGGACCAGCCGTGAAAAACTGCCACTGCATTTCGCCGGTGTCAGTGCTGTAAGCCGTGACGGTGTCTTCGGCGGTGGACGAAACAATTACCGATTCGCCAATCACAATCGGCTGGATGACCGCGTCGAATTGCAACTTCGGTTGTGAAGCTGGCCACGCCGGAATTGGATGCGGCAACTGTCGCACCCAATTCAACTGCAAGTCGTCGGGCAGATTCGCCGTGGACGAGTTACTTCGAGCGGCATCACATCGCCACATCGGCCAGTCCGCCGCGCGAAGGCCGGAGGACAAGATCGAAAAAGAAATCGCAAGTGCGATTGAAAACGTGCGAGACATCGGAATCTCCCTATTCGTGCGGTGGGACAAGTGTCCATGTTAACCAATCCGGTGGGGCAATTCCTTAATAATTGGACCCGCCATTGCGAAATGTCACGGGATTGACGTTGCCGTGGCGCTTGAATGCGCCGATATAATTTGTGTGCACAGCGACTTTGGCGTTTTTCAAAATTCTTTTTAATGTATGAGGAGTTCGGCGATGTCCGAGCGACCGGCAACCACCGTGAGTGGTGTGCCAATTGAACCGCTGTATTCCGCGGGTCATACCGTCGACATTGATGCTGCCGATGACATCGGACTACCCGGCCAGTTTCCGTTTACGCGCGGAATTCACGCCGATATGTATCGCAGTCGACTGTGGACCATGCGGCAGTTCGCCGGATTTGGCACAGCGCGGGACACCAACGAGCGATTCAAGTTCCTGGTCGACAAAGGCCAAACTGGACTCAGCACGGCGTTTGATTTGCCGACGCTGATGGGACTCGACAGCGACGATCCGCGATCCATCGGCGAAGTGGGCCGCTTGGGTGTGGCGGTGGATACGATCGACGACATGGCTCAGTTGTACGACGGAATCGATATCGGCAAGCTGTCTGTTTCGATGACGATCAATGCACCTGCAATTGTCATCATGGCGTTCTATCTAGCGAATGCCGAAGATCGAGGCTTCGATGCAAGGACGCTGCGGGGCACAATCCAAAACGACATTCTTAAGGAATTCCACGCGCAGAACGAGTTCGTGTTTCCGCCAGCGCCGCATGTCCGGCTGGTGACCGATGTCATTGAGTATTGTGCCGAATCGATGCCGCAGTGGTATCCCGTTTCCATCAGCGGCTATCACATACGCGAAGCCGGATCGACGGCCGTTCAGGAACTCGCCTTCACATTGTCCGACGGGCTGCATTATGTCGACGAGTGCCTGGCTCGCGGCATGGACATCGATCGGTTCGCACATCGGCTGAGTTTCTTTTTTAATGCCCACAACGACGTGTTCGAGGAAGTTGCCAAGTATCGCGCGGCGCGAGCGATTTGGTCGCACGCGATGCGCAACAAATATGACGCAAAGAACGAGGCGTCGTGGAAACTGCGGTTCCACGCCCAAACGGCCGGTTGCTCGTTGCAAGACAAGGTGCCCGAGCTGAACCTCGTCCGCGTGGCCTACCAGGCGATGGCTGCCGTCCTGGGTGGTTGCCAGTCGCTGCACACCAACAGCATGGATGAAACACTCGCCCTTCCCTCCGAACATGCGGTGACTTTGGCGCTGCTCACCCAGCATGTTCTCGCGCATGAGACGGGCGTCACGAACACAGTCGATCCGCTGGGCGGCAGCCACTTTGTCGAGACGCTGACCAAGCAGATGCGCGACCAGGCCGAACAGTATTTCGCCCAGATCGACCAGCGCGGCGGCATGCTCGCGTGTACCGAAGACGGTTTCTTCCGTCGCGAAATCGCCGGCGCGGCGTTCGCTTATCAGAAAGAAGTCGACGCGCGTCGCAAAGTCATCGTGGGCGTGAACGAATTTCAACAACCCGAAGAAACGCCGATCGATATCTTGGCCGTCGATCCCGCCGTCGAAACCGAACAGATCGCCGCGCTGCAAGCCATCAAACAGCAACGCAGGCAAGATGATGTTGCGCGGACACTCGGCGCGATTCGTGACGTTGCAGCGAAAAGTGAAAACTTGATGCCGGCAATAATCGACGCCGCTCGTGCTCGGTGCACGGTCGGTGAACTCATGCATGCCTTGGCCGACGTCTTCGGCCGTTACGAAAACGCAGTGGTATAACATGCCAGATTCGTCCGCAATTCGAATTGTGCTGGCCAAAATCGGACTCGACGGTCACGATCGCGGGATTAAAGTCGTCGCTCGTGGATTGCGCGACGCGGGATACCATGTCATCTATGGTGGCCTCTGGCAGTCGCCCGAAGCCGTCGTTCGCACGGTCGCGGACGAAGATGCCGACTGGCTTGGCGTGAGCCTCCTCAGCGGCGCTCATTTAACGTTGGTGCCGCGCGTGTTGGACGAGTTGAAACAAGCAGGACTCGATCACGTCGGTGTGTTAGTCGGCGGCATCATCCCAAGTGACGACGTGCCGAAACTAGCCGACATGGGCGTCGCAAAAGTGTTCGGCCCTGGTACGCCGATTTCTGAAATTGTTGAGTTCCTGCGCGAGCAAGGGAGCCGTACGCATGCTTGACGAGTTGATCGAGCGATTCCAGCGCCGCGATCGACTTGCGCTTTCGCGATTGCTCACGCTGGTCGCCCGCGGTGAGCATCTTGATGTCCTTCGGGACGCGTTGAGTTGCAAATCGGAAGGTGGCGTTGTCGTGGCGATCACGGGTAGTGCCGGTGTGGGCAAAAGCAGCTTGATTGGAAAACTGGCCGAACATTTGCGAAACGACAACAAGTCGGTGGCGGTGGTTGCCTGCGATCCACAAAGTCCGCTGACGGGCGGAGCGTTGCTTGGCGACAGGATCCGAATGCCCAGCACGCCGGATGACGGCTTGTTTATTCGCAGCCTTGCCGTCGGCGGTGGGCAACAAGCGATCGCGCCAAACCTGGACTTGATCGTCAACGC
This sequence comes from uncultured Pirellulaceae bacterium, assembly GCA_964343305.1. GTDB lineage: Bacteria > Planctomycetota > Planctomycetia > Pirellulales > Pirellulaceae > CAYFJO01. The sequence continues at coordinate 13,904 of CAYFJO010000083.1, forward strand.
GCTCTGTGCGTTCGAATTCGACTACGTGTTGGTCGAAACCGTCGGCGCCGGACAGGGCGACACGGCAGTGAAACAGTTGGCGGATTTCGTCGTGGTGCTGGTTCAGCCCGAATCGGGCGACGAACTCCAGTGGGAAAAGGCGGGTATGTTGGAGATCGCCGATGTGGTTGTGGTGCACAAATCGGACTTGCCAGGGAGCGACCAAACCGCCGCACAATTGCAGGAATTGCTGAATCTGCCTGGCTGTCGCGAAGTTCCTGTTCTACAAGCGACATCTAAAAGCGGCAACGGCGTTGAGAATCTGGGCGAATTGATCAAACAAATCCACTAGCCGCGCCCGAGGACGGTGCGGTTGTTCCGGGTTCTGATATTTGATACATTTTTACGCGAATGTACAAAGTGCCGCCCCATTTTCAGTTGCGTTAACTGCACGGTTTTGTTTTTTCCTTCCTCTAACTCTCTGCTCGTCACCCAAGGTTGATCGAACCATCTTCATCGGTGACCGAGCCGACGCTCTCGCCCACCCAGGCGATTGACACCCCACTGAAAGAATTATGGTAAATCGCAATTTAATTCGTTCACTCGAAGACGACGACATTTCACAAGAACTTGGTGAGCTTTTTCCGGAAGCCGAGACGGAAGCGGACGGTGATCCGTACGGTTTATTCGAAGAAGGTCCCGATTACAACATCAACAAAATCGTCGAAGGCAAAGTGCTTCGAATCACCGATGGCAATGTCCTGATCGATGTGGGTTTCAAAAGTGAAGGCACCGTGCCGCTGGACGAATGGGGTGAAGCCGATGATCCGCCCGAGGTGGGCGACACGGTTCGCGTGTTGATCGAGGACATCGAAGACGAAACAGGGGCGACCGACGACCCACATGGAATGATCAGCCTGAGCAAACGCAAGGCTCAGAAGATCGAAGAGTGGGAACGCGTGATGAAGTCGGTCAAGGAAGGCCAAGTGGTGACCGGCAGCGTCACTCGAAAAATCAAGGGTGGTTTGCTGGTCGACATCGGTGTCAATGTTTTCCTGCCGGCAAGCCAAGTCGATATTCGACGTCCCGCCGACATCGGCGACTACATCGGTCGCGTGGTTCAATGCGAAGTCCTCAAGATTGACGAAGCACGCCGCAACATCGTGGTCAGCCGCCGATCGTTGATCGAGAAACAGCGACAAGAGGACCGTACCGCACTGTTGAGCGAATTGGAAGAAAAACAACTTCGCAAAGGGATCGTCAAGAATATCGCCGACTTTGGCGCGTTCGTGGACCTGGGCGGCATCGATGGTCTGCTTCACATCACGGACATGAGCTATAACCGCATCGGCCATCCCAGCGAGATGGTGGCCTTGGATCAAGAAATTGAAGTCATGATCCTGAACATCGACCGTGAGAAGGAAAAGATCGCGCTCGGACTAAAACAGAAACTGCCGAATCCGTGGGAAGAAGTCGAGACCAAGTATCCGGTTAGCAGCAAGCACCAGGGCGAGGTTGTCAACGTGATGAGCTATGGTGCGTTCGTCAAGCTGGAAGCCGGCATCGAAGGGCTGGTCCACATCAGCGAGATGTCGTGGGTCCAGCGGATCAATCATCCCAACGAATTGGTCAACATCGGCGACGAGATCGAGGTGGTGATCCTGGGCATTGACAAGGAAGGCCAGCAATTGTCGCTGGGCATGAAGCAAACACAGAAGAACCCGTGGGACGACGTGCTGGATCGTTACCCAGTCGATGCCAACGTCCAAGGCAAGGTCCGCAATCTGACCAACTACGGCGCGTTCATCGAGTTGGAGCAAGGGATCGATGGACTGCTGCACGTGTCTGATATGTCGTGGACGCAAAAGATCAGCCATCCGAACGAGAAACTGGAAAAAGGGCAGGAACTCGAATGCAAAGTGCTGGCGGTCGATCAAGAGCGGCGCCGAATCGCACTGGGCATGAAACAATTGTCCGACGATCCGTGGTCGAGGGACATCCCCGGCAAATACCAGCCCGGCCAGGTGATCAGCGGAAAAATCACCAAGATCACAAATTTCGGTGTCTTCGTCGGCCTGGAAGACAACCTCGAAGGTCTGCTGCATATCTCGGAATTGGCCGATCACAAGGTCGAAAATCCCGAAGACATTGTCAAAGTTGGCGACGAGATCGAAGTCAAGATTTTGCGCGTCGACACGGAAGAACGCAAAATCGGACTATCCCGCAAACGTGTCGAATGGAACGAGGAAGATGGAATCGAAGAAGCATCCGGCGGCGAAGCACAAGCGACCGCCAGGAAGAAGGCCAACAAAGACCTCAAGGGCGGTCTTGGATCGTCTGGTCCGTTAATTGCGGCGGCCGAAGAAACACCCGCGGCAGAACCTCCCGCCGAAGAGGCGGCTGAGCCGGAAGCGGAAGAATCCGGTAATGAGGAGAAGGCGGAAGCATAGTCGATCGATTCCGCACAACTGTTGCGGTGTGACCGAAACACATTTGCGGCTCGGCGAGGATTAATCCGTCGAGCCGTTTTCTTTGACATGGCCGGTGGCGCACGCGCATCTGGTTTACACCGATAGCTTTACGCAACATTGCAGACTCTTCACTCGGTTCGTCGATAAGTGTGTTTGTCCAGTTGTGCCCATCCTGAAAACAAGAAGAGTGTTTGCTGCCATGTCCAACTCTGATCCCTCCCGGTGCTCCGCTACAGATTTTGAAGTCAAAACCAAGACCCGCCGCAAGCGAGGCGAGTCGGTCCAGACGCCGCTGGAAACCTATCTGCGCGAAATCAACGAAACGGCACTGTTGTCCGCCGCGGACGAAAAGGAACTCGCGGGCCAAATCGCCGCCGGCGACGTTCGTGCTCGCGACCGCATGGTTCGTGCGAATCTCCGCCTGGTCGTAAACATTGCCCGCGGCTACACCGGCAAAGGTCTCGGTCTGCAGGATTTGATCGAAGAAGGCAATCTTGGATTGCTACGGGCCGTCGAAGGTTTCGATCCCAACGTCGGTACGCGTTTCAGCACCTATGCCAGCTATTGGATCAAACAGTCGATCAAACGTGCCCTGATCAATTCAGCAAAAACAATTCGCATCCCCGCCTACATGGTCGAGTTGTTGTCGAAGTGGCGTCGAGCCACGGCACGGTTGTCGGAAGAACTCGGCCGTTCACCAACGCCTGAGGAAATCGCCCGTATTCTCGGTTTGCCAAAGAAGAAGCTGCCGATCATCAAAAAGGCGATCCGCATTTACAACTCAACGCCGCAAACCGATCAGTCCGAAGCTGGCTGGTCGCTGGGCGAAATGGTGATGGACGAGCGTTTGAAGTCACCAGACGAAGAGCTGCTGGAGACCGACGTGCTCAAGAATGTGATGGAGATGTTGGAGACGATGGACCAGCGCGAAGCGACCGTCCTTCGCATGCGATTCGGGCTGGACGACATGGAGCCGCACACGTTGAAAGAAATCGGCGAAGAGTTGGGTTTGACGCGCGAGCGTGTGCGCCAAATCGAGACCGAGGCACTCAACAAACTAGGCGACGGCCTCAAAGATCCCCGCGAACGGCAGGAAGAGGAACTGGGTGTCTTCTAAGCGATGTGCCGCTTTTTTTGACAGCAATTTGCCATCACCGATCCTCGGCTCCGTAACGAAAGCCACCGTTTACCTGGATGGTCTGTCCGGTCACGAAAGTAGCTGCGTCCGACGCAAGAAACCGCACGACTTTGGCGACGTCTTCGGGAGTTCCCCAACGTTCGAGCAATGCTTCTCGTTTCGCTCGGTCTTGCCACGATTGTGATGCTTGCTCGCCCCACGAGGTTTTTATCCAGCCAGGCGCGACACAGTTGACGCGCACGCGCGGGGCCAGTGTTTGTGCCAGACTCTTGGTGAACGCCATCACCGCGCCTTTAATGGCTCCGAACATCTGGCCACTGTCGCCGGCCATGCCTCGCTCGGCCTGGTCCCATCCCATGTTGACGATGGCTCCGCCTTGCGTCATTCGTTCGCCGACGAGCCGCGAAATGCGCATCGTTGCGACGACGTCCACCTTCCAAAGCAGATCGAGCTTGTCCTCAAACGACCGGTCGGCCGCCGCGCCCGTCAGCACGTCCACGCCCGCATTGTTCATCCAAATGTCAATGCCGCCCGACCACTGCCACGCCTGGTCCACCAGCGCGCTTTGATTCGCTGTTTCGGCCAAATCACAAAGGACCACGGTCGCCGTGCGACCAAGGGTGCGAACTTTGTCGGCCGTTTGTTCCGCGGCCTCTCGGTTGCCGTGAGCGTGAATCAGAACATCCGCACCCGCCTTGGCCAATTCGATCGCGATCGCTCGCCCCATGCCTGTGGACGATCCGGTCACAACGGCAGTTTTCCCAGTTAATTCGTCGGCAATCGGGGTCGTCGAATTGTCAGCTTGTGCCGCCATCCCATTCGTTGTACTTTGCGGGCTCGACAACGGCAAGTTGGAACCACCACTCAGACCCACTACCCAGCTCGACCCTTCAGCCACGTGTGCACGGAATGGATGCAAGTCAGTTAAACGCCAACATGGCAAGCACCGCCTTTGCGTTTCGTGGCTATAACTTCGAAAACTTGGGGCGTAGCCACGAACTGCTCAAGCATCCGCGCTACGGCCCGATTGTCGAAGATTATCTTGCCCAAGCCTCCGCGACCTGCCATGCAATGACCGGCCGCCAGACGAACTTGGTGACGCGCGTCTGGCGCCGCAGGGAAACGACACTGCGAACCTACGCCGATGCCATTGCACTGGTGGTCGCGATGGAACTGGCCCAATTGAAGATTCTCGACGAGTGTTTTCAAATTCGGTACGAATCGGCCAAGTTGGCGTACGGATATAGTTTGGGCGAAATCACGGCGCTGATTGCCGGCGGTGTGGCGTCGATGCACGAAGCCTTGCGCGTTCCGCTGTCCCTGGCGCGGGATTTGGCCAGCTTGGCCAAGGACGTCACGCTGGGAGTGTTGTTCTCGCGGGGACCCGAATTGTCGATCGATCAAATCACCGAACAATGCCTGCGCGTCAACTGTGAAGGCAGCGGCGTCGTGGGACTTTCCACCATCCTCGCCCCCAACTCGGTCATTGTGATGGGGCAAGGAGATTCGCTTGACCGGTTTAAGAAGCGCATGGACGACGTCTCTGAGAATCGTCTCTACCTGCGCAAGAACGAGCATCAATGGCCGCCGATGCATACGCCGATCATGTGGCAAGAAAACATCTCCAATCGGGCGGCCGTCCTGATGCAGACGATGCAAGGCGGTTTCACCGCCCCGGTGCCACCTATCTTTTCTCTCGTCACTGGACAAGTAAGCTACGATCACTTGAACGCACGCGAGATTCTGTATCACTGGATCGATCAACCGCAACGGTTGTGGGAGGCGGTCTACGAAACGCTGAACCAAGACATCGAGACCGTCATCCACGTTGGACCACATCCGAACATTATCCCCGCGACTTTCAAACGCTTGCACGACAACGTGGAAGCGCAAACGAAAGGCAGCATCGGCATGCGAGCGTTGCAGGTGGCGGTCTCTCGCCCGTGGCTCAAAGCGTTGTTGCCCAAACGGGTGGCGTTGTTGAAAGCGGTCAACGTGAAACAAATCATCTTGGAAGATTGGCTACTCGAAAACGCGCCGGAGTGACGACCGAGGTCCATCCGCTGTCATCTGATCGCCGCCAAGTCGTCGAAAAACCGTGGATAAGTCTTCGCCGTACACGCGGGATTCAGAATCACCACGCCACGCGTTCGCAACCCGACCAGCGACAAACTCATTGCCATGCGATGGTCGTTGTAGGTCTCGATCTCTGCGCCGCGCAGCGAACGCGGAATGATGCATAAACCGTCGGCCCTTTCTTCGACTTGTGCCCCCAGTTTTCTCAGTTCGCACGCCAAGTCGCCGATCCGGTCGGTTTCTTTGTGTCGAATATGGGCCACGTCCGTGATCGTCGTCGGGCAGTCGGCGAATAGCGCGACGGCGGCTAACGTTTGCACCGTGTCGCTGATCGCGTTCATGTTGACGTTGATGCCGCGCAGTTGCCGGCCCGTTACGGTCAGTCCGTTGTCACCTTCTTCGATTTCGCAACCCATTTGCTCCAGACAATCGCAAAAGGCCACATCGCCTTGCAGCGCCTGTTTCGTCAAACCTTCGACGGTCACGCGTCCCCCCGTGATGGCCGCCGCCGCCCAGAAGTAACTTGCCGCCGACGCGTCCGGTTCGATCGAATAGTCGCACGGGTCGTATTGGCGGTTGCCTGGAACCAATAGCCTCGCCAGATCCGCGTCGTCAACGTCGACGCCAAAAGAACGCATCACGGCCAGCGTCATGCGCACATAGGGTTGCGAGACGAGTTCGCCTTCGACTTCGATCTCGACGTCGCCGGTAGCATAAGGCGCCGCCATGAGCAGTCCGCTTAAGAACTGACTAGAAATGCTGCCTTGAATCTTTACCCTGCCGCCAGACAAGCGGTTGGACTCGATGCGAACGGGTGGACAGTTGTTTTCCAGTTCGGCTGCGGCACTCGAACCAAGCTGATTCAAGGCATCGAGCAAATCGCCAATCGGCCGCTCGCGCATCCGCTGGATGCCATCTAATCGGAAATTGCCCTGGCAAGCGGCAAGCATGGCGGTGAGAAACCGGATCGTTGTACCGCTGTTCGCGACAAACAAATCCGCGCTGTTGTTTGGAATTCTGCCACCGCATCCATTTACTTTGACGGAACTGTTCGAAAGATCCTCATCCATTTCGATGCCCAATTGCCGCAGCGCGTCCAGCATGACACGGGTGTCTTCGCTATCGAGCGCTCCAGTGAGCGAAGATTGGCCGTCGGCCATTGCGGCGCAGATCAACGCGCGATTGGTGATGCTCTTCGAGCCGGGCGGACGGATGGACGCGTGAATAGGTCCGGTCGGTTGGATTTCGATTCGATCTTGCACGTCGGTAATCATATAGGCCGCGTCAAGCGAACCTACTCAGCAACTTTCCAAAGGTGAGCATCGCTGCGAACAAACATGGCACCGGCGCCGATCGCCGGAGTTCCTTGAATGACCTCGCCGAACTCGTGTTCGGAAACGATTTCACCGTTCTCATCACCAGGTTTGACGACATGCAACTTGCCCTCCTGGTTCACACAATAGATCAAGCCGCCAGCCACAACAGGCGTGGCCCAATAACGGCCTTCGACGCGCAGCTTCCACAACACCTCGCCCGTCTTGACATCGCCACACGTCAAAATGCTGCCCCCCATCGCGTAGAGTCTGCCAGCATGGAGAACGGGACTCGGTGCAGACGCTTTCAGCTTGTTCGACTCCCACAAAACTTCGGGCGAATAAGAATCTTCGGGAAACTTGACGGCCATCATCCCTTTTGTCGGCAAGTACGCTCGATGCTCCACGATCAATGGCGACGTGATGGTTGGAAACGCAACTTCCAACTTCCAGACTTCGTCCCCGGTCCTGAGGTCGTGGGCCGTGATTCCGACGGGCGACTGCAAAAGCACCGCAGCTTTGCGTTTTCCGCTGGCGGGCAGAACGGATGGCGACGCCCAATTGGCACGCGGATTACGCTTCACGCGCCACAAGTCTTCGCCGGCACTTGCATCGAGTGCCAGTGCAAAAGAATCGGCTTGATTTTCGATTTGAACCACGACGACCCCATCAGACACCACCGGCGACGAAGACATCCCAATGTCGTTCCCAGCCTTGGGCCAATCGTCGGCCAGTCCACGATACCACTGCAGATTTCCCGCGAGATCCAGACAAATCAAATCATTCGACGAGAAAAACGCAAAGATTCGCTCCCCGTCGCTCGCCGGCGTCGGCGCCGCGACGCCTATCGTCGGGTGCGTGTAGGTTCGCCCCGTCGCCCAGAATTGACGATGCCACTGCCGTTTCCCCGACTTAGCGTCATAAGAAGCGACGTGCAAACGATCTTGTTTCGGCCCGCTCGATGCGGTGACGATGACTTGCTCCCCAACCACAATCGGGCTGGAAGGACCGCGACCAGGCATTTCCACCTTCCAAGCAATATGCTTGGCGTTGTCAATCTTGGTTGGCAATTTTACGTCCGAAACGGCATTGCCGCCTGGCCCTCGAAAACCGGACCAATCAGCAGCAGTCAGCAAACAAGATATCGCCGCGGCAAAACAAGTAATAGACTTTTTCATTGTAGACGTTCCTAATTTCCTATTTCACAGACACCGTGGAAGCGGCCGGACGATTTGTCGACAAGACGGCCGTTCCATATTGATCACAAACCCGCAGTTGAAATTGCCATTTCTGGGCCCACGATTCCTCTTGTTCGTTTTGGCAGATCTTGAGCAGGATTTCGTTCTGGCCTTTCTTCAATTGGCCTTTGCCGGTGTATTGATCGATGCCCGTGTTGGCGTGGTACACCTCGTTGGCCGTCAGCAACTTGCCATTCAGCCACAATTTGTTGGCGTTGATGCAGCCAAGCCGCAATTCAATCGGCCGCGTCTCGTCGGCAACGAACGTTGCATGCGCATAGGTGATGGCACCCTTGTGTTTACCCATCACTTCATTGAGGTCGACGATGCCGTATTCATCCTTGGTGGTCGACGTCTCCCATTCCACTTTTCCTTCAACGCCCTGATAAGAAATCGATGTATCGACGCTCTTTTCCGGACCATAAGCAACGTCGAATCCCTTCTTGTCGCGGTTGTCGAATGGGCCGATCAAGTTCCACTTCATTACAAAACCAAAATGCGTTGGCAAGTCGACTTTCTCACCGAGGTCACGCAGCTTTTTCGTGATGTCATTGATTTGATCCAGATCGCGGGCGGCGGTGAGAGCCTTGCGATACAGGCTGCCCGCTCCCATCTTGTCGCCGCCTACGGCCGAGTCCGCCTGGGCAGCCAGCATGGCGACCGCGTCGCGGCGCAGCTCCAAGCTTGGGTCGTTCAACAGGTCGGGGATCAGCCGTTTCTCGGCCGAAGCGTCCACGCTGCGAATCAATTCATATGCCAGACGCCGACCACGTGGCGAATGCTTGGTGTCAGCGAGAAACTGCTCGAGTCGTTTCAAGGGCAAGTCTTGGCCGGCGTCGGTGGCACGCTGTGCGATGGTTTCCGCTGCGGCTCGAAGCCAGTTCGTTGCCAGTGATCCCGCGTCGTCCATGCCAGTCAAGATGTCTGGCAATTGGCTGACGTCGGCGCCAGACAATGTACGTACGGCAGGAATCGCCTCGCGAAAACCTGCCGCCTTAGCACCAATATCGCGAATGACCTTCGTGAGTTTCGCAACATCAACCTCCTCAGCCAGCAACGTGGAGGAACAAATCGCGGCCAAGATCAAACAGATGAATTTGGTTCGAGCATTCATGAGAGTATCCGTGTTGTGAATTTCCTGATGTAAAAGGGTCTATCTTAATGGTTACGCGTGTGTTATCCGAGGGGCGTTAGAACTTTTTCAAGTAATGGATAGGCTACGCGACCACTCCACCGATGCCCGCCGTCAAAGCGATCGACCAGCAAATGATCTTTGGCATCCAACGCACGATACGCGCGCTCGATTCGCTCCAGCGCTATCTTTGCCCATTCTGGTTTGATCAACCCGTCCTTTAGTCCCGTTTCCCAGACGCAATACCGGGGCGCGATTAGCGATCCGATTTCGGGAACATCGCCGTATTTCAGCAAACCAGGGATGACCTGTGCGCCGCAACTGTATTTCACGCCGATGCGTTCTTGCATGACGTTCAACGAGCCCGATGGCACGGCGACTTTGATGCGTGGCTCCAAAGCCGACGTCAACATCGTCATGCGTCCCCCGTAAGACAAACCTACACAGCCCATCCGCTGCGCATCAACATCCCCACGTCTGGCGAGCATCTCGAAGGCCCACAGACAATCTCGCAGGTTTTCCGCCATCAACACTTTGCCGAGCAATTGCATGCGAACGAACGTCACCCCGCAGGGATCGCCGCTGTATTTGTGATCTGTCCGGCGACCAAACGGTGTCAGGCAAGGACACGCGACGACGTAACCGCGCCGCACGAGTTGCCGGCCGTAATCGTAATTGGCCTTCTCGATTGACGCTGCCACGCCCGGCAATTCATCCCGGCCGGCCACGGGGTCGTAGCCATAATTGCCGTGGCCGTGAATCGCCAACACTCCAGCAAAGGGCCGGCGTACGTGTAACTTCGGTCGCAAGAGATAAACGGGCAGCGGCGGGTGGCCTTTCGCTTTCAGAACCAATTGTTCGCGGGTGTACTCTTTGAATTCGACAGTCTCCTCTTGAATCGTCTCCCACTCCTTCGGCGGATCATGTAGACCGAGCAGCGATCGCAACTTTGCACCAAACTCCGCCTGCCATTTTCGACACTTGTCAGGCGTCTTGCCCGTGAATTGCATCGCGAGCGGTGCGTTGTCAGCCAACTGCTGAATGAGTTCGTTTGCCGTGGGCACCGGATTTGCGTCGTCGGCAAATGTCGGTGAGCCGATCAGACCGCTGAGCGTCGAAGCCGCCGATGCGGCGAGGAATTCGCGTCGAACTAGTTGATTGCTGTCACTCATCTTCATTCTCGATTTGATTGGATTGCATTATTTGCCAAGCGTTTTGTTCCACGCAGCAAGTGGCTTCATTTGTTCGGTCACGCTGTTGTCACCATCAATGAAGTTTACATTCCGCGGGCAAACGAGCGCCGCGAGATGTACGACGTCAAAGTTCTCAAGCAATCCGAAGCAAAACAATTCTGGGATTTTGTTTGCTGTTTCGTTCCGCGCAATGAGTTCCTTGAAACTGCTGATCGCACCGTGCAATTGAACGGCAGCGATCGCGTCGGTCTCGATTGCCGCCGCGGTTAGTGCAATCGTACTGGTCCGTGAGCCGTCGGCAATCACAACGGGCGCTTTACCACCAGTGTTTTTTGCCCATCGCGCAACGGCCGCGATTTGATTCGCTTGAACTCCAAGTGGTCGCCGTCCCACGGTCGCGATCATGAAGGCGAACAGGAAATCCTTTTGCGAAACTTTGGCCTCGCCGAAATAAAACGGATCGACGGCCAAGACGCGCTTGTTGTCGGTGACGAGTGCGCTAACCTGCGCGGAACAAGACATCCGTCCCTGGTCGCTAATCACGATGGCCGCGCCGTCCGCGTCGGGCGGATCAAATTCAGTCACGGGCACCGTCCAACTGTCGCCCACTCGAAGCCGCCAGTAGGTGATTCGCATGCCGGCGCGCGTGAACGAATCCTGTTGTTGAACCTTGTAATCGTATGGCTCGCGATCCGAACGGATGATGTTGTTCAACAACTCGCGCGAACTTTCTTGCCAGGCAACCGCGTCTGCTCGATTGGTAGGCAAAGCGTCTTGCTTTGGCAAGGGCTTACTGAGTTGGAGCGCGAGGCTGTTAAATGTCGCGTTGTCATCTGGAATGGGCACGTTGAGTTTGTCTTTCGTTTTGATCTCGCTGGCACATTCAATTTCTTTCGAATCATAAGACGTGTCGCCCGCGTAGAAATGGTCGCCAATCATGCGATACAGGGCCTGGCGATTGTCTTGTCCAAAATTGTGCGTGCCAGGATCGACGTTCACGTGCGAACGCAGTCGCTCGCGCTGGTCGAACAATTTGTAAATCGGCTCGGCGGCGTCCATCAACGGTTGCAATGCATACGTCGCTTCGAAACAGCAATTGTCCGTCTTGTTGAAGGTCAACAGACCGGCTCGCGGAGCCAGCATCGCCGTCAAATGTGTGTAGTCGGCGTACGCGGCGAGATCGTTGGGTGTTTGTTCGGAATCACCGAGGTCCTTGAACTGCCGCGCGCGTGTGATGAAGCTTGAGTAGCCAGCCACGGGATTCGACAACGTGACTCGCGTGTCCAGCGAACTAATGACGATGGTCTGCCAACCGCCTCCCGACAGTCCCGCCACACCGACACGCTTGGGATCCGCATTTTTGTGAGCCAGCAGCACGTCGAGTCCACGTTTCATCGCCAGATAGAACGGAGCCAAACCACTTGTGCCGCACAAGTCGAGTTGGTTCATCGCGTAATGGGCGTTGCCGGACGATTGGAGCTGGCCCATGCCGATCCATTCGACATTCAATGCGATCATGCCGCGTTTGGCCTGATTGATACAGCGAGTCTGCTTGTAGTCGGCCGCCTTGCCGTTCGCTCGATCGTGTCCGTTGACATTCATGATGACGGGCACTTTGCCATCGAGTTTCAATGGTTCGTACAACAACGCGGGAATCCACATGCCAGGGACGGCTTCGAATCGGAGCTTCTTGATACGGTAGCTCTCGCCGCCGTCAATCACGTCGAGCCATTCGACCTTCGTATCCATCTCACGCCACTTCGCGGCTTCGCCACGATAGACGACCTTGTTCAACACATCCTGCCGAATCTGTGTGGCAATTTTCTCCCACTCGGCCTGAGACTTTACGTCTGGCATCGTTGGCACGCGTGTTTCCGTGAAGTATTGAGCTTCGGCCAGCGTCTGTTCGGAACCGATGATCGGTCGCTGGAGATACGATTTGATTTGCGCTTCGTCGAGCGCAGTGGTAACGCTGCATGGAAACAGGACAAGAAGAAGAGCGAGTCGATGAAGCATCGTGGTGACCTCAATTTCGGTGGGCAGTGTGGGCGGCAGACCACAGTTTGCGCCATTCATCGGCCGGAAACAACTATCTTGTCGTGTCCGGGATAGGCGAAAGCCTGTACTGTAACGGGAAGTGTCTTGATTTTGAGTTGTAGACTTCCGAAGTTTCGGAAGACTTCGGAAGTCTGATTCGGGCCAACACATCAATAGGACACCACCTTGCAACGCTTCAACTTGCCTCGTCGCATTCATCAATGGTATGATTTCGTTGTCCGTGGCAAGGCAACCGGAATCACACACTTCTCGATTCCAACATGAACAAACTCACCTTGGTTGCCATCTTCGCATTCGCTCCCATGGTTGCCAGTGCTCAGCCGGTTGGCGATGACGCTGACTACATGCGGCAAAAGTTGGCAGCGCCCGTAACCATGCGTTCTGTCGACGCACCCCTATTGCGGGTGATCAATCACTTGAGAAATCAAACGGGGGCGAGCATCGCGTTCCACGAGTCGCACGGCACGGCTCGCGTAACCTGTGATATTCGACGTCTGCCGTTGCGTTCAGCGCTCGATTCGATCCTTGTCGATTCAAATCTCATTTGGGACGCAACCGGTCGCACGATCGTCGTTGCGTGCAAGCAAGACATTCTTTCGAACTTGCGAACCCGGATTTACAGTCTCGATCAATCTCGGCTCAAGCTGCCCACAGCGATCGATGTTTTAATGTCAAAGGTCACACCTGAGGAATGGAGTGACATCGGCGGAGCGGCGTCCATCGTGACTTCCGGGAACTCGTTGATGATCAGCCACACGTGGCAGGGGCACGAGCAAATCCGTAGCTACTTGCAGAGCATGGCCGATCGTTCCAAGCCAGTCGCTGCCCCTGCTAGCGCACCGAAGGCGAAGTTCGTCACGATTCCTTCGACGAGTGCCGCTGACACCATCGCCGATTTGCGTGAGTCGAGGTTGATGCGAAAAAAAGTCACGCTTGATGTCATCGAAGAATCGCTCGGCAGTGTCGTCAAACAACTCAACACGATCAGCCCGTATCCAATTCGCCTAGACCTGGCGTCGCTCGAAGAAGTGGGAATCGCTGGCGACACGCCCATCACAATTGATGTAAGAGGCATGCCGCTAAGTTCGGCACTTGCCCACATGCTGCGGCCAATTGAATTGGTTTGCACGCCGATCGACGGACATCTGGTCATTACGACACCTGAAATCGGGGAAGACAATCTGCGTACGCGGTACTACTCGTTGGACGACCTGTTGATCGACGAAGTCGAGTCCGAACAATGCGAAGCGATTCGAGAGCTGATGGTGACGGTCATTGCACCGCACTTGTGGGACGAGGTTGGTGGATTTGGAACTGCCGAAATCGTAAACAGCCGTATTCTGCGAGTCAGTCACATGCCGCGCGTTCAGGAGCAGATCGTCAATTGCCTTGACTTACTGCGAGGCGTATGTGATCGCCAAAACCAGGGTCACCTCGAATCGACGTTGATTGCATCGCCACAAATGCAAGCCAGCGTCGCCGAGATGCGGAAAGCGTTACAACGACCTGCTGTGACGCAGTCATTCGTGGACACGGAAATGTACGAGGTCGTCGCGATCCTTTCGAAATCGGCGGGCGTTCCGATGTTGTTCGACACGCGGGCGATGGACATCATGGGAATTGGCAATGACACGCCGATTACAGCCAAGGTTGTGGACGTTTCGATTGAATTTGCGCTGCGACAAATCCTGCGGACTCGAGATTTGACTTTCATTTTTTTAGACGATGCCGTGCTCATCACGACGCCCGAAGAAGCCGAAGCCGAACTCATTGAGCGCATCTATCCCGTTGCCGATCTTGTGACCTTCGACAGAAACCTCTCGGCGGAAAACAGCAAGCTTCTGGCAGAAAATTTGCTCGATGTGACCGAAGACGTCATCGAGCCGCATACTTGGTCCAGCGTTGGCGGACCGGGATCGTCCTACGTGATCCCCGGCATGTGGGCCATGGTGATTTCGCAAACGGAAGACGTACAACGACGCGTTGGACCGCTGTTGGCAGAACTGCGACAAGCAAAATCGTTTGCACAAAACTGGCCGGAGAATGCCGAACCGCAGCCGCTGATGTTGGATTCGATGTTCTCGCAAAAACGTCTCACACAGGCGATGTCGCGAGATGCATCCGTGCTGCGGTTTTCCGAAACGCCGCTCGACCAGATTACCGCGGCCATCCGGCGCACTTACAACATTCCGTTGGCACTCGACACGCGAGCGCTAGAAGACATCGGAATCGAAACAACCACGCCCGTGACATTTGATGGTCGCGGCCTGACGCTTGGTCCCGCGCTTCGACATCTTTTGCGAAGTCTCGAATTGACGACGACGATCCAAGACGAAACGCTCATGATTACCGAGCCGTATGTCGCAGAGTCGCAACTGTTGACGGCGATCTATCCCATTTCCGACCTGATCTTGGACAAAACCAGCCAATCGGGTCAAACGAGTGAGGGTGCAGTCGCATTCCTTAGGCACGGGGACTACGACTCGCTGATCGAAACCATCACAGGCGTCATCGATCCCGATTCGTGGGACAAACTTGGTGGGCCTGCCGTTGTGAAAATCTACCGCCCGGCCCAATCATTGCTCATCTCCCACGTGCTGGAGGGACACCAACAGGTTGGCGAGTTGCTCGGCGCATTGCGATCCGCTCGCAAGCACCTCGCCACAAACCCGATTCCCGGGCGAAAGCCGATCTTCGTCGGCAGCGAGCGAGAGAAAGCGATCATCATCGCGATGCGACGCAACATCGAAACCTTTTACTTTGACAAAACGAAGCTCTCCGATGTCGCTCGATCATTGTCGCGCGTTTATGGAATTCCAGTCCACGTTGACGAGTTTGGACTAGATTCATCTGGCATTTCTCCGGACCTACGCGTGAGTGCGGCGGTCGGTTCCGTCTCGCTTGGCCAAGCAATGCGGTTGGCGCTCGACCCCGTCGATCTGGCTTGGACGATTCGCGACGATGCGGTACTGATCACGACCCAAGAAGAAGCGGAATCGTCGCTGCTCCGGCGGATATATTTCGTTCGCGATCACGTGCCGGCCATGTCAGATAAAGAATTGGATTTCGAGCCACTTATGGACTCCATCATGGAGGACGTCGTGGCCGATTCGTGGGACCAGGTCGGCGGCATCGGCGTGATCAAGCCTCTGCCGATCCTTGGAGCGGTCCTGATCGCCCAAACAGAAGAAGTGCATGAGTGCGTCGAACGGTACTTAACGAATCTTGCGAGTCGGCAATACCAGCCTTGAAGATTCAGTGGTTGAATTAGTATTTTATAGGTTCGTTGACGTACACTTCCCTAACATCCATCGCACCATGACTGACGAACCGAAAACGGACCTTAATCTCGGCGAACCACCCGGACGACTGAAATCCAACGGCCAAACGTCAGCCCCGGTTTGGGCTTTGGCGTTCTTTTCGCTCCAAATCGTAATCCTTGTTTGTGTGGCTTTTTCGCTGGTTCGGTCCAAGGAACAGCCGCTTCGCGACGAGCAAGGCGTTTCCGCCGAATCGCTCAAAGCGGTGGCATTGGAACTGGAAAACAAGAGCCTTCCGGGGCAATCGGCCGAGGCCTGGGAGAACTATCTTGCCGCCGCACCGAACACCGACGCTCGCGCGGAGATTTTGTATCGCATCGGCCAGCAATACTTGAAGGCCGAGCAATACGGAGACGCAGCGGCAGCTTTCGTGCGTTGCGAACAGGAAGGTCTGGACGACGAATCTCTGAAGGCCAAACTCGGCGAGCACATGATCACTTGCCTGCGTCGACTGGGCCGCTATGGCGAAGTGGCCCGCGAGTTGTCGCGACGTGTGGAAGTTGGCGGGGACGAAGTGAAACAAGGCCGCGTGCTAGCCACGTTGGCGGGCGAGCCGCTCACCGAAGCCGACCTGGATCGCATGATCGAGCGCCGCGTTGACACCGAGTTGTCCGCACAAGGCGGCACAATCGACCAGTCTCGGCGAAAACAATTGATTCAGTTCTATTCCCGCCCCGAATCGCGTCAGCAGTTGCTTCAAGAAATGCTCCGCATCCAATTGTTCACGCGCCGCGCGCGCGAGCTAAAACTGGATCGAAGTGAACAATATCTGGCGATGCGAGATTCGATTGTCGAAACCATTTTGGCAAATCAATTTCAAACACAGTTGCTGCAGAAAATCCAGCCGACCGACGTTGACTTGGAAGGATTTTACAAAGCAAATACGTCGCAATACCAAAGACCGGAATCCGTCCAAGCGATCTACGAAAAACTCAATGAAGACGACGATCCCGCAAAGTTACTCGAAGAAATCAAATCGGCCGACGATTTCAAGAAGTTTGTGAAGGCACGGCGAGAGGACGACGAGGAACTGGAACCGTTTACACTTGTACGCGGCGCAAGGCATCCGGACCTTGGCGATACGACTCCGCTGTTTTCGCTGGCCGCTGGAAAATGGACGACGGAGCCACACGCCCACGGAGACGATCAATTCCTCGTTTTAATCGAGGAGAAAACTCCCGCGCACACGCCGCCACTGTCGGAGATTCGGCAACGCGTCGAACTGGATTATCGCCGGCGGAAGGAACGCGAAATCATGCAACAGTTGTTCGATGATCTGCTGGTCCGCTACGACGTCAAAATCATGCCACCGCCGACTAGCGACGATGTACAAAACAAGCCTGACGATTCGAGCGAGGAAGAGGAAGAGTGAACGCAGGGCGGACAGGTTTATTCTTGCTCTTGGTGACCGTTGGATGCGGCGCGCCAAGCGCGGACCAGGATAAAGAATCGCCAAGTGATTCGAAGGCAGTAGCTCGCACCAAGATCGAACGTGGGCCAGTCCGAGTCGAAGTTACCGTCGAACCCCATCCCGCGCGTTTGTCTGACGAACCAACGTTGACCGTGACGATCGATTATCAGCGCGGCGTCGACGTCGAAAAGCCGCCTTTCGGCGAATCGATTGGCGGATTTGGCATTCGGGATTTTCGCGAACCGCTTCCGGAAACCGGTGGTGATCGTGAAATCATTCGCCAAATCTATACGCTCGAACCAACACAGACCGGAAAACTTCAGATCGCGCCTATCACCGTCGCGTTCACGGACAATCGCGACAACGGCGACGGCAAAAAAC